>NZ_JAFNPG010000002.1:396257-590104 GCF_026535815.1 Snodgrassella sp. B3088 | reverse complement strand
ACTGGACAACCGCAAAGGCCGGATCCAGTCGACGGAACAAATAGCCATAGAGGCAGAGAACACCGACAACAGTGATAGCGGCGTCATAGCGGCACAGAAACAACTGCAGATACACAGTAGTGGGCAAATTGACAATAGCAAAGACGGGCAGCTATGGAGTGGAGGTGCGNATAACAATAGTGGCGCCATCGATAGTGACAGTCTGCAACTGAAAGCGGATAGCGTAAATAATCAGCTGGGGGCTATTCGCAGCGTCAACGCCCAGCAGCTTACCGTAACCAATCAGCTTAATAACCATACCGGCCAGATAGGCAGCAATGGTCAGCTCACCATTCAAGCCGGTAATATCGATAACACAGCGGGTAAAATCAGTGCTGCTCAGCAAGCAGAAATTCACAGCAGCGGATTCAATAACCAACAAGGCACAGTAGACGCAGAAAACATTAAAATTAATGCTGACACACTAAATAACAACCATGGAGCCATACGTGCCAATGGAGAAACGCGCACCAACATCAACCAAAGCCTGAACAACCAGCAGGGACAGATTAGCTCGCAAAAAGACGTTTATATCAGCGGTAACGCCTTGCAAATAGATAACAGCCAGAACGGACAAATCATTGCCGGCCAGAATCTTACCCTGCAAGCACAAAATCTGAATAACCCGGGCACCATGGTCGCCGGCCACGATGCAGAAATCGCATTAACAGATAACTTCAGCGTCGATGCAGACATCACCGCCGGTCACAACCTGACTATCAGCAGCCAAGGGACGATCAGCAACAGCCATACCCTTAGTGGCGGCGACAGCGTACGTCTGCAGGCAGCCGATATCGACAATCAGGCCAGCGGCACCATTCAGAGCAACAATCAAACCGAATTACAGGCACAAAGCAAAATCACCAACCGTGGCCTGATAAACAGCAACGGCACCACACTAGTACAGTCCGGAAACAGCATCAACAACATCGGCACCGGCCGCATCTATGGCAACCATGTCGCCATTGGCAGCCATGATTTATACAATCAGGAAGAAACCAGCGGCACCGAAACCAAAGCAGCAGTGATAGCCGCACGCCAGCGGCTGGACATTGGTGCAACTGATATCANCAAAGAACACGCCCTGATTTCCAGCGAGGGTGACATCGCCATCGGTGGCAGCCTAAACCAACAGCATCAGGCTGTGGGCATAGCAGATAATCTGCTCAACAGCAGCGCGCGCATCGAAGCGCAGGGAAATGGCAACATCGCCGTACGGCAACTACAGAATCTGAATAATCATTTTGCTGTAGAAGAATATCTCGACAACAGTAAAAAAATCTTCCAGATACAAGAAAAAGGCAATCCAGCAATCTGGGTAGATGGTGTGGATGGAAAATTCAAAAAAGGAAAAAAAGAACTCAGTTTCAAATTCAATGACGGCACCAATAAAAAATGGAAAAAATACTCAGCTAAAGACGTAAAATGGTGGGACTATAAAAGTGATACCTACAAACAGCGTGTCACCGAAAGCCAGCCAGCAGAAATCATCATCGGCGGCGACCTAACCATCAGTGGCGAACACTGGGTCAATAACAACAGCCGTATCATCATTGGTGGCAATCTGACCGGTGGTGACAGCCTCAATCTGGAAAACCAAGAAACCAAAGGCCAGCAGCGGGTTGAAAATCATGGTCAACAAGGTGGATACAAATATAAAAATCCCAAACTGGGCTCCGGTAAAATTAAAAAAACAGGCGAAAAGCCATATAACGAAACCATCATAACCAGCCATGAATTTGACACACCAGTAAGCGTTGTACAGCAACATGCCGGCATCAGTGCCAATCAAGGCAAAGCCGAACAGGCAAAAACAGGCAATCAGCTTCAACCACAGGATAAAGCGCAGACACAGACAGAAAACCACAACCAAAGCATCCAAAGTCTCAGCCGCTTCAATACCAACTTGCCCAGCAGCAGCCTGTACCACATCAATCCCACCAACAGCGGCTATTTGGTTGAAACCGATCCAGCGTTCACCAACATGAAAAAATGGCTCGGCAGCGACTACATGCTCAGCGCATTAGGGCAGAACCCAGACAGAATGCAAAAACGGCTGGGTGATGGCTATTACGAACAAAAACTGATAAACGAACAGATAGCGCAGCTTACCGGCTACCGCCGGCTGGAAGGCTACAGTAATGACGAAGAGCAGTACAAAGCACTCATGAATGCCGGCATCAGCTTTGCACAGCAGTTTCACATCACCCCGGGAGTCGCATTAAGTGCCGAGCAAATGGCACAGCTTACCAGCGACATGGTGTGGCTGGTCAACCAGACCGTCACCCTGGCCGATGGCAGCCAGCAGACCGTACTCGTACCCAGAATCTACCTGAAAGTACGTGATAACGACGTGACCACAGCCGGCGCACTAATCAGTGCGCACAACATCAACCTGCAAAACAGTGGCAACATCAACAATCAGGGCAGCATTGCCGGCCAGAACATCCTTAATCTGGGGGCACAGAATATTAACAATAGTGGCATGCTTACCGGCAGCAAAGTAGCCCTTACCGCCAGCGACAGCATCAATTTCAACGGCGGATCCGCAGTAGGTAAAGACCTACTCAGCCTCAAGGCCGATAAAATCAACTTCAACACCACCACGGCCAGCTATGGCGATGAACGCAACGGTGGTACTGTTATCGACCGCACCGCTGGGCTGTATGTCACCGGAGACAAAGACGCTGTTCTCAGCGTAGCCGGTACCCACGGCATCACTACCCGTGGCGCCAGCATCGTCAACAATGCAGATAATGGCACAACACAGCTCAGCAGCAGTGCCGGTAGCATCGACCTCAATACCGTTACTACCCGCCGCGACATGACAGATGGCAGCAGCAGCGACAAAAACCACTGGATAAACCATTATCAAAACGAAAACGGCACCAGCATCAGTGCTGCCGGTGATATACAAATACAGGCTGCAGACCAGCTCAACATCCGGCAGGGCGACATCAACAGCGAAAACGGCAACGTCAGCCTGCACGGCAAAAACGGTGTCAATATCATAGAAGGGCGTCAACAGACCGAGCTAGACCACTCCGTCTACATCAAATCCAGCGGCCTAATGTCCAAAAAAACCAGTCTTGACCAATCGCGGGCAAACTATGATGAAGCTGTAGGCAGCAATATCACCGGCGCCAAAGTCAGCATCAGTAGTGATCAAGATATTAACATCCGTGGCAGCAACATCATCTCCGATAATGGCACAGTGCTGAAAGCCGGCCAGGATGTTAACATCACAGCGGCGTCCAACCAGTATCAAGATCAGGAATACCACAAAGAAACCAAATCCGGCCTAATGGGCAGTGGCGGCATCGGCTTTAGCATCGGGAAACAGAAAGAAACCGATGACACCACCAGCCGCCGCACCATCCACAGCGGCAGCAGCGTTGGCAGCCTCAACGGAGACACCACCATTATAGCCGGCAACCACTATACCCAAACCGGCAGCAGCGTCTCCTCCCCGCAAGGTAACGTAAACATCATAGCCAAACAGATAGACATCAACGCAGCCGAAGACCAGTACAGCCGAGACAACATCCATACCTTCGAAAAAAGCGGCCTTACCGTAGCCGTCAACGTACCCATAGTCAATGCCATCCAAACAGCCAGTACCGCCGTAAATCGCATAGGCGAAAGCAAAAACGCGCGCGTCAACGCCATGGCAGCCTTCAATGCCGGCGTAGACATGTATAAAGCCGGCAATGCCGCCGCCGACCTGGCCAACAATCCACAAAACGCCACCAATGTCAGCGTCAGCATCACCGTAGGCCAGCAAAAAAGCCGCAGTGAAACCCACAGCCGCGACAGCGTCGCCGCAGCCAGCCAGATTAATGCCGGTGGTGAAGTCAACATACTGGCAACCGGAGCCGGACAGGATTCCAACATCAACATCATTGGCTCAGATGTCAATGGCAAACAAGGTACACACTTACAGGCAGACAACGAAATCAACCTGCTGGCGGCCGAACAAAACCACAGCGAGCGCAGCAGCAACAAATCCAGTGGCTGGAATGCCGGCGTAGCCATCAGCTATGGTTCCAATGGATTAGCCTTTGGAGTGACCGCTGGTGGTAATGCCGGCAAAGGACATGGCAATGGTGACGAAACCAGCTACCGCAACAGCCATATTGGAAGCAGCAGCGGCCACACCAGCATAGTCAGCGGCGGAGCCACCAACATCAAAGGCGCACAGGTAGCAGGTAAAGGCGTACAGATTGATGCAGCCGAACTAAATATCGAAAGCTTGCAGGACACAGCCAAATACAACAGCAAACAGCAGAATATCAGCGGGCAGGTTNACCGTAGGCTATGGCGCATCCGCCTCTGCCAGCTTTAGTAAAAGCAAAATAAAAGCCGATTATGCTGCTGTAACAGAACAAAGCGGCATCATTGCCGGTGACAATGGCTACCAGCTCAACATCAAAGGCAATACCGACCTCAAAGGTGCCATCATCACCTCTACTGCAGCAGCCGAAGCGGCAGGCAAAAACCAAGTAATTACCGGCAGCCTGACGAGCAGCGATATTCATAATCATAGTGATTACAGTGGTAGTAGTATTGGTTTAAGTGGTAGTGGCAGCCTCAGCGGTTCATCACTGGGACAAAAACAGCCTACTGGTAATGACAAGATTAACCTGGCTAATCAGGGTGAAACGGGTGCCAGCAAGTCCCTTGGCTTCGGACATGATAGTGGCCATAGCAGCAGTACCACCCACAGCGGCATCAATACGAGNCAACATCATCATTACGGATGCTGCTGCCCAACAGCAGAAAACCGGAAAAAGCGTAGCCGAAACCATAGCCGGAATTCATACTGATACCAGCAGTGACAACTATGCAGATAAAGCCGACTACCTGAGCAATAACTTTGACAAAGACAAAGTTCAGAAAGAGCTGGATACACAGCGTGAAGTCACACAGGAATTCAGCGCCAATATACAGGCTACCTCAGCAATGATAAACAGCAGAAAGGATAGCCTGAAAGAAAAACTGAAAGACGAAAACCTGACCTTATCAGAGCGGGAACAATACGAAAAAGAGCTGTCGCAATGAAACACAGGCGGCTTACTGCTGAACGCCATCGGAGCAGGATTGGCCGCACCAACCAATAGCGTAGGGGGCATATTGGCAGCCACAGCCAGTTCTGTGGTTTTGTATCAAAGGGTCCAAGTAAAGGTATAAGTTATTAAATTTATATTAAAAACAGGAAAAATGTAATTTATAGTAAATTAGGAAATAAAATGAATTGGTTTTGGAAACATAAAATATTTAGCATATTTATGCTATTATTATTTTTAATAATTGGCTATATCATTTGGTTTGCATTTTTATTTACTGGAATAACTGATGATAAATATGGCAAATATATATTTAGGTACGATTATTATGGAGATTCTGTTTTCGAGTATGAACTTTTGGATGATAGTGATATCCATAATTATGTATATGTTCATGCACTTGTTCATGACTATGTAAAAGAAGGGGAAGATATATTCTTTACCTATGTAAATGGTACTTTTGATGATGGATTTTGTTATTACGATAAAAATTTATATTTGGGTAAAATAAATCTAAAAAAAAATAAATTAGAAAATAATATAAATATTCATCTGTATCCTAATACATATAAATTGTTATCTGATTTAAGTTTGACAGAGAAAAAATGGTTAAATACTTATTCTCATAAATGTCCAGAAAGAAAAAATAGGTAGCAAAGATAGAATGAAGGGCAAAGATGTCGGAATAGTAATTTGATGGGTCTGTAGGGTAATATAACAATTAAAGGCCATAAAACTATGACCCATAAAACTATATTCCCAAATAGTGTATGGGATCAAACCATGTACGAGCAATATATGGAAAAAAGAGGAACTCCAACGTATGGAGCTTACTTATCAGCAGAGCAAGTGAAGAAAAGAGATGCTGAGGGCAGGTGAGAGGTGAAATAGTCTTGTACAAGACTTGAAGAATAGTCCCATTAAACAAAGTTTATGAAGTAACAGCTTGATGTGCTGTGAATACCTAGCTAGAGCTGTTCAAACCCAAATCGTCTTCTTGGCAGATGCGCTCAAAACTATCAATAGCAACAATAACACTGGTGGCTTGTATTGGCTACCTAAGAATAATACGCCTTCAATTTGGTAGTCACACAGTATCGATGCACTGCAATTCGGGCATTGTGTAATGGTTGCATCGCCATATTGCGCACCGAATGCTTCTCGACATTCGGGATAAACGTCTGCTGCGGTTGTTGCAATATGTCAATTCGGGCAGGCCTGTATAAATCGAACTGTTGCCATAATTTCTTGTAACGACAACGCTCGTTTAGTTTTGGCTTTACAGTAGTTAAATAGGCTAAAAGATTCTTAGTAACGAGTTTATTATATTTATTATTTGGCGGAAGCGGTGAGATTCGAACTCACGGAGGGCTATCAACCCTCGACGGTTTTCAAGACCGTTGCATTAAACCACTCTGCCACGCTTCCGTCTTTGAAGATGCGCATATTAGACGATAAATGCGCATTTGCCAAGTTTTTTATCTTAATAATTTGCAGTTATCTGCTAAATCATTATTTTTATTTTTAATTAAATTTTATAAGTGATGTATTTCATCTCGTAGGAATACCCATTCTTTATCTGTAGATGATGCTTTGTCGAAATAGTAGCCTTCACAATCGAAATTTTTAAGTTGCTCTGGTTCACTTATCTTGTTTTGAGCAGCATAGCGTACAAATAAACCACGTGCACGCTTGGCATAAAAGCTGATTATTTTATAGGTACCGTTTTTCTGGTCTTTGAAAACAGGTGTAACTACAGATGCAGATAATTTTGATGGCTGAATGGCTTTGAAATACTCATGTGACGCCAGATTAATTAATACTTTGTCTTGAGCAGCCTGCATATTTTTTTCTACTGTATGGGTAATAGTGTTTCCCCAGAATGCATATAAATCCTTACCGTGTTCATTTGCCAGTTTGGTGCCCATTTCCAGCCGATAAGGCTGAATTAGATCCAGAGGCTTTAATAAACCATATAAACCGGAAAGTATACCTAGATGTAGTTGTATATAATTTAAAGCTTCAGGGGATAATGTAGTGGCATCAAGGCCTTCATAAACATCACCATTAAACAAATAGACTGCTTGTTTTGCATTTTCTAGAGTAAAAGGAGGCTGCCAGTCATTAAAACGCTCGGCATTCTGCACTGCAAGTTTGTCCGAGATACCCATTAATTCGGCGATATCATGCGGAGCCAGCTGTTTTAATACTGGTATTAATTTTCTGGCCTGTGTTAATAGCTCAGGTTGTGTATGTTTGCGGGTTAAATTTTCTTTTTTTTCATTCAGTTTTTTTGCAGGTGATATTACAAAGTACATATTTTTTCCTTTTGCCTAGCTATAACTGTGAATATGAGAATTCTGTATTCCCAAGTTTAGAAATTTAGCTGTATATACTGGTGTGGGAAGTCTGGTACAAAGAATACTACATTCCTGAATCTGATTAGCTGGTTATTTGCATAATCCTAAAAAAAACGGCACAATTCTTTACTCATATTTATAGATTAACTTAATTATTATGTCTACATTGCATCTGCACCCAGAAACTATTGCGATCAGGGGTGCTAAGGAACAAACCACATATAATGAGCATAATTCTGCTTTGTTTTTAACCAGTAGTTTTATGTTTGATAGTGCTGAGGCCGGTGCGGCTCTATTTGCTGGTTCGGTACCGGGTTATACCTATACTCGTACCAATAATCCAAATGTTGCCGCTTTTCAGGCACGAGTAGCTCAGCTGGAGCAGGCTGAAGCTGGTTTGGCAGCTTCTACAGGAATGGCTGCTATTAACGCAGTTTTTTTGGCTTTGTTGAAAGCCGGTGATCATCTGGTTGCTAGTAAAAGTTTGTTTGGTACCACAATAGGTTTACTGAATAATATTCTGCCTCGTTTTGGCATTGAAGTAACATTGGTTAGCCAAACTGATACTGATGAATGGCAGGCAGCTATGCGCCCTAATACGCGTATGCTGTTTGTGGAAACACCATCTAATCCGCTAAATGAATTGGCTGATATTGGAAAACTAGCAGAAATTGCGCACACTAATCAGGCTTTGCTGGTGGTGGATAACAGTTTTCTTTCTCCTGCATTACAGCAACCTTTGGCTCTGGGCGCTGATATTTCCGTACAATCTGCTACTAAGGCTATTGATGGCCACGGGCGAGTGATGGGTGGCGTAATTTGTGGCAGAGAAGCCTTGATTAATGAAATTTTTCAGCACGTACGTACTACTGGGGAGGTGCTGGCACCTTTTAATGCGTGGGTGTTGCTAAGTGGATTGGAAACATTATATGTCCGCATGGAAAAACAATGTGCTAATGCATTAGAAGTGGCTCAGTTCCTGTCTACGCAACCACAAGTAGTGGCTGTTCATTACACTGGGCTGGCAAATCATCCTCAAAAAGCTTTGGTGCGCAAGCAGCAGCAGGGTGGCGGTATAGTGGTAGCTTTTGAAGTAAAAGGTGGAGAGCAGGCAGCATGGCAGGTGATTGATGCTTTAACGTTGTTTAGTAAAACGGGTAATCTCGGAGATGTAAAATCTACTGTGACGCATCCATGGACGACTACGCATGGTCGCATGACTCCTGAAGCTAAGCTAGATGCAGCTATTCAGCCTGGATTGATTCGTTTATCGATTGGACTAGAACATGCGGTGGATTTAAAGGCTGATCTAGCCAATGCTCTGAAAATGATTACTATGTAATACAATAATAGTATAATTTTCAGAAGTATATTTGAGAACTAATGCGTGTGTAGAGTTGTATTCATCCTTGGGTATAATTCATCTATTGCAATGATAGACGATTGGCTATATGGTATATAGACAATGTGATAATAAAGGAAACCATAATGAGTAATGATTTAATTGTTCATATAGGCGATGGAAATTTTGCAAATGAAGTTTTACAGTCAGATGTCCCAGTATTGTTGGATTTTTGGGCACCATGGTGCGGTCCATGTAAAATGATTGCCCCGATATTGGACGATTTGGCTGCCGAATATCAGGGGAAGTTGAAAATTGTAAAGCTAAATGTAGATGAAAATCAGGAAACGCCTGCAAAATTTGGAGTTCGTGGTATTCCTACCCTTATGATTTTTAAAAATGGTTCCAGTGTCGCAACTAAAGTTGGTGCCTTGAATAAAGGGCAATTAGAAGCTTTTATTAATGCTTCTCTGTAGTTGTTAATTTCTGCTGTTTATTTATGTCCTAGAATAATAATAATGGTTTAAGTTTGTTTATTTGACTTATAAGAACTGCATTATTCAAGGACATAAATTTCTTCGACTTTGATTAGCCGGCGATATTTATTGATATATTTCAAACTAAAAATTGATTAGCCTTAATAGAACCAAGAATAGATTGAAATCAATTTTTAAATTTTTGTCATTTATTTATACTGTAGATAATAAATAATTTGATATTCGCTTTAATCAAATAGTTTTTTTTGTATAATTTGACTTGATAGCAATTAAATTTAAGAAATTTATAAAACTTTAATTATTTATTTTTAATATCCTTAAAATAACGAAAATTATAATAAAAATTATACTATCTTAGTTGTCTATTAAGTGTAAAAACATTGTAAACATATTAATGCATTTTAGTTAAATATGATTATATATGTTAAATATATTCGAATATATTTTTGGAATATCATTTTATTGGCATTTTATTTTACTGATAATGTTTAATTTGAATTAATATTCAATTTTATTGTTTAAATAAATGTAATTTTAGCGTTTTATTTCTTTTTTGGCGCATGAGTTAACTTTATTGTTCAAGCATGCTGGCTTTTGTTAGAATGATTTTGTGATATTTCATTCGTAATTAAACGAAAGCGAGAGCGCTATGAATCAAGAATCAAGAGCCTCAGTGTCTCCTCCCAGTGGTAAAGAATCCAATCTATTAAATAAAACATTTGTGATAGCTTGGTTAATCTGTGCCATTTTCTATTTTGTCCAATATGCATTGCGTTCTGCACCCAGTATTATGCAGACAGAAATAATTGCCACTTTGGAAATAAGTAAAGTTGAAATGGCCGGTATTATTGGCCTGTATTTCTATTCTTATGCTTTTTTTGCGCTGGTATCCGGTGTATTGTTGGATCGAATTGGGCCACGTTTTACAGCTTCATTGGGTATTATTTTAGTTGCTATTGGATGTGTGCTGTTTTGCTCGGGTACAGTAATTACTGCTCAGAGTGGACGTTTCCTTCAAGGTGCGGGTTCTGGGCTAGCTTTTACCAGTGCAGTATTTTTAGCTACACGCGGTTTTCCCAAAAAATGGCTGGCTACTGCCGTTGGTATGACACAATGCTTTGGTATGCTGGGCGGTTTTATGGGGCAGGCTGTAGTCTCTCCAATTATAAAAAATCAGATTTTGACCTGGCAGATGTTCTGGATGGTGGCCGCTGGTGTGCTGGCAGTAATATTCTTTGCTTCAGTGTTCATTACTCCACGTACACGGGAAGGAAAAATTGACTGGACTGGGCTCAGCCATCCTTATTTGGTAGTGCTGAAAAACCCTCAATCGTATATCTGTGCCTTTATTGGGGCTATGATGTTCTTGCCTACTAATGTGGGAAATATTGCCTGGGGTAATCAGTTTTTACAAGAGGGTCTGAGCGCCAGTAGTGATGTGGCGTTGCGTTTGGCAATGGTACCTTTAGGCTGGGTGGTTGGTTGTCCAGTTCTGGGCTATTTATCAGATGTAATCGGACGCCGTAAACCTGTTGTAATGGGTAGTATAATTGCTATGGGTATTACCGGTGGTCTGATTGTGTATTTGCCTAATGCGATGCCCCCTTATATTATGGGTTTTCTATTTGGGGTTGCTTCAGGCGCTGCTATGATCCCTTATACTATGATTAAAGAAGTTAATCCAGATGAAGTGAAGGGTACGGCTACAGGTGTGATTAACTTTTTCGTGTTTGTTATTAGTGCGATTATGACGAATCTTTTCAGCATATTGATTGATCATTTGGCTGGGGCTGAAGGTCAGTTGAATCTGAAAGTTTTCCAGAATGCTGATATCGTGTTTGTAGTCGGATTAATTCTAGCTTTTATTATGACGATATTCGTTCGTGAAACCGGCAGTAAGGCAAAAGGTTAATTGATTCTGCTGTGTTGTAGATATTTTATCTATTCCCAAAACGGCTACCAAAATGGTAGCCGTCTGTGTTTTTAAAATCGGGCAATCTATATATATAGGAATTTTAACTTGTTTATGCCCATTCTAAATCAGGATTTTGTGCTATTACAGCTTTGAATTGAGCAATAATGCTGTCCAGAGCTTGCTGATCATCCGCCTCAAAACGCAGGACTAAAACAGGTGTGGTATTAGATGCGCGCATTAGTCCGAAGCCGTTTTTAAACTCTATTCTTAATCCATCAATGGTAATGCGTTTTACTTCTCCGCTGAACTCAGCTGTTTTAGCCAGATTGGATATGATTTCGTGTCCTGATTGACCGGCAGGTACGGCAATGTTAATTTCAGGCGTAGATATACCTTCAGGTAAGGCATTTAAAACCGCGGATGGATCTTCTGTAGCGGATAATATTTCCAGTAATCGTGCACCGGCGTATAAGCCATCATCAAATCCTAACCAGCGTTCTTTAAAAAATACATGGCCACTCATTTCACCAGCAAGCAATGCACCGTGTTCTTTGATAGCGGCTTTAATAAAGCTATGTCCGGTTTTACTCATGATGGCTTCACCACCATGTTGTTCAATCCACGGTTTTAATAATCGGGTTGATTTTACATCATAGATAATTTTCGCTTCAGGGTTTCGAGTTAGTACATCAGCAGCAAACAACATTAGCTGCCGGTCTGGATAGATGATTTGGCCATCTTTGGTGACTACACCTAAACGATCACCATCACCGTCAAAAGCCAGTCCTATTTCAGCGTCACTGCTGTGCAATGCTTGAATTAAATCCTGCAGGTTAGCTGGCTTGGCAGGATCAGGATGATGATTAGGAAAATGGCCATCTACTTCGCAGAATAATTCTTTCACCTCACAACCAAGCGCACGATACAAGTCACCTGCATAGGCTCCGGCTACGCCGTTTCCCGCATCAATTACGATTTTCATTGGGCGCTTAAGCTGTACCTGATTGCTTATGTAAGTAATGTATTCTCTTGCTATAGGCAAAGGAACCACATTGCCACTATGTTCTGCATTGGCAGCAAGTTGTTCGGACTCAATTATTGTGCGTAATGTTTGTATATCGTCGCCGGCAAGCGTGGTGCCAGCTAGCATCATTTTAAAACCATTATAATCTGGTGGATTATGACTTCCGGTGATCATGATGCCGCTGCCCTGACAATGCTCTACTGCGGCAAAATACAGCATGGGTGTAGCTACCATTCCTACATCAATTACGTTGATACCACAGGCAGTGATGCCTTGAATCAAGCTAGCTGCCAGTATTGGACCTGAAAGCCGGCCGTCACGGCCAAGAGCAATCTGGCTGATGCCTTTGCTTAGTGCTACTGTGGCTATGGCGCGGCCAATCAGTTCAGCTGTATCTTTGTTTAAAGACACATCAACTACACCGCGGATATCATAGGCTTTGAATATGCTTGCATCTATCTGATTTGAAGTCATGAGTATTTTCCTGAATAATTGTGCTCAGTTAATCTGAGTTAGGTCTGATGCTGGTATGGCTGATTCGTGCAATGTATTTTGGGAATCAGGTTTTATTGGTTGGAGCTGGTATGCCAAAATGGCTGTAGCTAAGTTCTGTTGCCATGCGTCCGCGAGGTGTACGTTGTAAAAAACCCTGCTGAATTAAATAGGGCTCTATTACATCCTCTATGGTATCGGTTGATTCGCCGATTGCTGCTGCAATATTGTCAAGACCAACTGGTCCACCAGAAAATTTATAGAGAATCGCTTCAAGATATTTGCAATCCATTACATCAAGACCAGATTGATCGATATCCAGCATTTTTAACGCAGCATCTGCAATTTCTGCATTGATTTTTCCTTCATGTTTTACTTCGGCATAATCGCGTACGCGGCGCAACAGGCGATTAGCAATGCGAGGTGTGCCACGGCTGCGTCTGGCAATTTCAGCTGCACCTGTATTGTCGATATGAAGTTGTAATAGCTGTGCAGAACGGGTCACAATTGTTGTTAAGTCATTATTATTGTAAAACTCTAGACGAGAAACGATACCGAAACGATCGCGCAATGGATTTGTAAGCATCCCTGCACGCGTGGTGGCACCTACCAGTGTGAAAGGAGGCAAGTCTATTTTCACCGAACGTGCTGCCGGCCCTTCACCAATCATGATGTCTAATTGGTAGTCTTCCAGTGCGGGATACAGTATTTCTTCTACTACAGGATTTAAGCGATGAATTTCATCTATAAAAAGAACATCGTGTGGCTCGAGATTAGTCAGAATGGCAGCGAGATCGCCTGCGCGTTCCAGCACAGGGCCTGATGTCTGGCGCAAACTTACGCCAAGCTCATGGGCAATGATATGAGCAAGAGTAGTCTTGCCCAAACCAGGTGGGCCAAATAAAAGGGTGTGATCCAGTGCCTCTTTTCGTATTTTGGCCGCCTGTATAAAGATAGAAAGCTGTTCTTTAGCTTTGTGCTGGCCGATATAGTCTGTTAATGCGCGCGGCCGTAATGCACGCTCCAGCTGCTCTTCCTGAGCGGAGACAGTTTGCGGGCTGATAACCCGCTGTGGTTTTGCACCGGAAAGTTGGTCTGTTTGTAGCATGGCTGAATAAAAAATTAAATTATAGCAATATTGGCTTAATGCCAAGGTTAATCGAAACAGACAAGATAAAATTTAGATTTTAAACAGGTGTGCACATGCTGGCAAAAATTTTGAAATAATTGGGAAAGGTTTTATTAACGCACTGAGGATCATCGATATAGACCGACGTTCCCAAAAGACTAACTAATGAAAAGCACATTGCTATGCGATGATCATCATAGGTACTGATATGTATATCGCATTGTAATGTAGTTGGTGGTGTAATGCTGATACTGTCTTCAGTTTCAATTATTTTAGCACCAAGTTTGCGCAATTCTGTTGCCATGGCTGAAATGCGATCAGTTTCTTTAACACGCCAACTGGCAATATTTCGAATGCGACAGGTATTTTTACAGGCCAGTGCAATGATGGCTAAAGTCATGGCTGCATCTGGAATATGGTTGGCATCAATGTCAAATGGTAAGATTTCTTGCTCAGGTGAACGGGATATTTCTATAAATTGGTTTCCCCAGCTAACACGTGCTCCGATTTTTTCAAGTTCATGTACAAAAGCTATATCTCCTTGAATACTATTGGCATCTATGCCATTTACGCGTATGGGTTGGCCAGATAAAAGTCCGGCTGCGAGGAAATAGGAAGCACTTGATGCATCACCTTCAACAAATAATTTTTCTTGAGCATGGTAATGTTGACCTGCCGGTAGCTGAAATATCTGAAAATTTTTATGGGTTATTTGTACTCCGAATTGTTGCAACAATTTAAGAGTGATAGCGATATAGGGTTTTGAAATTAATTCACCTACTACTTTTATGGTATAAGCTTGTCCGGTTAAGGGTAAAGCCATCAGTAATGCTGTCAAAAATTGACTGGAGACATTACCTTTAATACTGAGGAGATGATTGGTCGGAGTTTGGGCTGGATATATTTGTAACGGTGGATAACCTGTTTTTCCTTTATATTCAATAATTGCGCCGGCTGTTTTTAACGCATCGACCAAGTCACCAATCGGGCGTTCATGCATACGTGCTACACCGTGTAAATAGTATTCCCCACCCAAAATTGCTAGTACAGCAGTTAAGGGTCTAAAAGCAGTGCCTGCATTCCCCAGAAATAATTCTGCTTGCTGTTGTGGAAACTTACCATTACATCCGTATATTCGCAAATTCAACCCTGATTCTTTTTCTGCATTGGGTAGCTGTTCAATTTTAACACCCAATATTTTCAATGCATTCAGCATATGTAGAGTGTCATCAGAATCCAGCACATCGTATATTTCGCTTGTATTGTCTGCTAGTGCCGCCAGAAGCAAAGTTCGGTTGCTGATACTTTTCGAACCGGGTAAGTTAATGGTAGAGACATGACAAGTGCTGGATGTTAAATGCAGTGTATTCATTCAGGTATTAATAAATTTTCATGATTAGCTTGCAAGTTTATCAGTTAATTGTGCGGGCGGATATGCTAAAAAAGAATGGATTTCGGCAAAGTTAAACATGAAAATGCATAATAAGTGGTTAAATATAAAACCAGTAAGTATTAGTTAGATTAGGTATAATATTAGACATGTTAGTATCTTAAAATAAAAGTTAGTTAGTATGAAATTTAAATTTGATTGGCACTGGTCCAAACTCAGTACACTTTGGTTGATCATGATATTGGGTGTGCCTTTCGCGCAGCAATTGCACATTCCTCCTGATTTTGTTTCCAAAGTTGAAGAGGGGCAGACGCTGTTTCTGCTTTTTTGTTGCTTATTTACTTTTTTTTCAACTGTTTGCAGTGGGTTGTCCGGTAAGAAAAAAGCGTTTTGGTTATGGGCATCCTTATGGTGGCTTTTGTTGCTGGGACGTGACCAGAATTGGGGTAGGCAGACATTTCCCGGCTATGAACACGCGGTATATCACACAATAGCAGCAATATTGATTCTCGGGTTAATCTTGATGCTGGTTTGGCCTCGTTTGCGTGAAGGAATTGTTTATTATTACAAGCAGCCTTTTCCTATTTGGAATTTTTTGCTTGCTGCGGCGGGTTTTCTACTTGCGGATGCCATTGAACGTGGTCGTTGGATTTCACAGTTTATTCTTTTCAATTCTGCTTATGATGACTTGTTGGAAGAATTGTATGAATGTCCTTTTATGCTTGCTTTATTCACTGTATCTGCTGTAATGCAGTGGCGTACCATTTTACAGATGAAGAAATCCTTAAAACAAGTTGAAGCACATTGATAAATCTAAAATTAGAATATATAGATGCCAATAACTGCTTTCAAACATTATGCTAAAGGTTTGAACTAGACTAGAAATCTTTAACAGTGGTTAAAGTACATTGGGTGTGATTGGGCATTTTTGATTATCAGTTATCTCGAAGATACTGGTCATTGAAAAAATTTTGTACAATATATAAAAGATGTACTTAATAAAGGAAGAATATGGTGGCGAAACAACTTGAGCCACGTTTGAAAGTAATTGCAATTGATGGTCCAAGTGCATCTGGAAAAGGAACTGTGGCAGCAAGAGTAGCAAATGTTCTCAATAGAGATTATTTGGATTCTGGAGCTTTATACCGGTTGACTGCACTCTATGCACGGCAACAGCATATTAATTGGCAGGATGAATCAGGTGTTGCAGTATTGGCAAAGAATCTACCTGTGATTTTCCACAATGAATGCATTTTGCTTGATAGTAAGGATGTAACAGCAGAAATTCGTGCCGAGGATATTGGTATGGGAGCCTCCGCAGTTGCTGCTTTACCGGCAGTGAGAGACGCATTATTGCAACGTCAGCGCAATTTTCTGACTTCCAAAGGATTGGTGGCAGATGGCAGAGATATGGCTACAGTCGTATTTCCTCAGGCTGAACTGAAAATATTTCTTACAGCCAGTGCTACAGTACGAGCACAACGGCGTGCCTTGCAGTTTGGAATTGCCAATAATGGGATCGAATATCGGCAGATACTGGCTGATATTGAAAAACGTGATCAGACAGACCGCACCCGATTAGTGGCTCCGCTTAAACCTGCTCGTGATGCCAAAATTCTTGACACATCTCTACTTACTATTGAAGAAAGTGTAGAAAAAGTACTTGATTGGTATCGAAAAATCTAAAAATAATGTATAATTCTCGGATTTTGTACACAGTGCTAAGTGTGTTCGCCTATACAAGAGCATTCGAGTACTGTATCAAATAATTGTTTTACATATTTATATTTTGCGCTGGTGTATGTATTTATTATATTGGTCGCAATTAAATTAATAGTATTGCTGGCACAGTCAGGGTGTGCCGGTTTTGATTAACTAACTTTCGTATCCCCTGGCGATACTTGTTTGAGAACATATATATATGACTATGGAAAATTTTGCCCAGTTGCTGGAAGAAAGTTTCACCTTGCAAGAGATGAATCCCGGCGAAGTCATCACCGCAGAAGTTGTTGCCATAGACAATAATTTCGTCACTGTGAATGCCGGTCTGAAATCAGAATCTCTGATTGATGTGAGCGAATTCAAGAATGCAGCGGGCGAGATTGAGGTTAAAGTTGGCGATTTTGTCACTGTAACCATTGAATCTGTGGAAAATGGTTTTGGTGAAACCAAACTTTCACGTGAAAAAGCTAAGCGTGCGGCAGACTGGATTAAGCTGGAAGAAGCCATGGAAAATGGTGAAATTCTGTCTGGCGTAATTAACGGTAAAGTCAAAGGCGGCCTGACTGTAATGATCAACAGCATCCGTGCTTTCCTGCCTGGTTCGCTGGTAGATGTTCGTCCGGTTAAAGATACTTCTCACTTTGAAGGTAAAGAAATTGAATTCAAAGTAATCAAGCTGGATAAACGTCGCAACAACGTTGTTGTTTCACGCCGTGCTGTATTGGAAGAAACACTTGGTGAAGAACGTAAGGCATTGCTGGAAAATCTGAAAGAAGGTTCTGTAGTAAAAGGTATTGTGAAAAATATCACTGACTACGGTGCATTCGTTGACTTGGGCGGTATTGATGGTCTGTTGCACATCACTGATTTGGCTTGGCGCCGAGTTAAGCACCCAAGTGAAGTGCTGGAAGTTGGTCAGGAAGTTGAAGCCAAAGTACTTAAATTCGATCAGGAACGCAGCCGTGTATCTCTGGGTCTGAAACAGCTGGGCGAAGATCCGTGGAATGGTCTGGCTCGTCGCTATCCGCAAGGTACTCGCCTATTTGGTAAGGTAACTAACCTTACTGACTACGGTGCATTTGTGGAAATCGAGCAGGGTATTGAAGGTCTGGTACACGTTTCTGAAATGGACTGGACGAACAAGAATGTTCATCCAAGTAAAGTTGTTCAGATGGGTGATGAAGTCGAAGTGATGATTCTTGAAATTGATGAAGATCGTCGTCGTATTTCCCTAGGTATGAAGCAGTGTCAGGCTAATCCATGGCAGGAATTCGAATCCAATCATGAAAAAGGCGATAAAATCAAAGGGGTAGTAAAATCTATTACTGACTTCGGTGTATTTGTCGGCTTGCCTGGTGGTATCGATGGTCTAGTGCACCTGTCTGATCTTTCATGGACTGATGGCGGTGAAGAAGCCGTACGCCAGTTCAAGAAAGGTGAAGAAGTTGAAGCCGTGGTTCTGGCTATCGATGTAGACAAAGAACGTATTTCTCTGGGTGTGAAACAACTGGCAGGTGATCCGTTCAGCAACTATGTTAGCGTAAATGACAAAGGCAGCATTGTAACCGGTAAAGTAAAATCACTGGATGCTAAAGGCGCTGTCATTGCATTGGCTGACGATGTTGAAGGCTATCTACGTGCATCAGAAGTTTCTAATGATCGCGTTGAAGACATTCGCAATGTTTTGAAAGAAGGCGATGATGTTGAAGCTGTGATTACTACAGTAGATCGTAAAAATCGCAACATCAATTTGTCTATCAAAGCGAAAGATGCACAGGAAAATACTGCTGCTCTGCGTTCATTATCAGCTAACAATGCCTCAGCTGGTACCACCAGTCTGGGTGATTTGTTGAAAGCTAAATTATCTGGTGAAAGCGAATAAGCGGTTATGACGAAGTCGGAGTTAATGATTCGCTTGGCGGAGTTATATACTGTTAATAATGATAGTACCATTTTAAATGCTAAGGATGTCGAACAAAGTATCAAGATTCTCGTTGATACAATGACTCGTGCTTTGGCAAAAGGCCAGCGAATCGAAATTCGCGGATTTGGTAGCTTTGATCTGAACCATCGTCCAGCTCGCATTGGTCGTAATCCTAAAACGGGTGAAAAAGTTTCGGTACCTGAAAAATATGTACCTCACTTCAAACCTGGCAAGGAATTACGTGAACGTGTAGACAAAGCGCTACTGTCTGCGGACAAGTAATACTTTTTTATTTGAGATAGACGTTAACGCCGCAGTTTCTGCGGCGTATTTTTATTTTTGGGTGGTCGAAGCTTTAATGAGTGTGCTATGGTTACGTCTTTTAACTTTTGCCTTATACGCTCTTACCTCAGAAGAAAACAAACAATATGACCACATCCGTCTTTGTTGCTCCCGAATTTAATAATCAAAGTCCTCTGTCTTGGTATCAGGCTGCAGAGCAGAAACCTGGATTTATACATGATGCCGCTCAGTTGCGGGCTATTAAACAACTTGACAGGCTCTGGACAGAGTTAATGATGTTTAAACGCAAGCGTAATCGATTTTTAGGACGCAGCTTACGTTCACCTCGGGCACCCAAAGGATTATATATGTATGGAGGTGTTGGACGTGGTAAAAGCTTTTTAATGGATGTGTTTTTTGGTTGCTTACCTTATCGGCGCAAACGCCGAGTCCATTTTCACGCGTTTATGGCAGAGGTTCAGCAACGTCTGAAAGAGCATCATAGTCAGGCCAATCCATTACATGCGGTGGCAGAGGATATTGCTCGTGAGGTTAGGGTATTATGTTTTGATGAATTTCACGTCAGTGATATCGCTGATGCAATGATTCTCGGACGCTTGCTGGAAGGCCTGTTTGAGCAAGGCGTGGTTATGGTGGCTACATCTAATTATGCTCCAGCAGATCTTTATTATCAGGGGCAAAACCGTTCCAGTTTTTTACCAACTATTGCATTGATTGAAAAAGAACTGACAATTCTAAATGTAGATGGTGGTGAAGATTATCGCATGCGATCGCTCAAGCCTGCTGATATATTTTACATACCGGCAGATACAGCTAGCGAGAAAAAACTAGGGGATATTTTTCATAAAATAAATGGTCAGCAGCCAATCACTGGCGGAGATATTGAAATATTGGGCCGGAAACTGTCCTATAAAGCAATATCTGATTCAACAATTTGGTTTGATTTTGAAACGTTATGCTGTGGACCGCGCTCGCAGAATGATTATCTGGAGCTGGCGCAAAAATTTCGTGTACTGATTTTATCTGCTATACCGAAGATGGGTCCTGCTCAGATGGCAGAAGCCCGTCGTCTCACTTGGCTTATTGATGTATTGTATGATTATCGAATCAAGCTCTGTGCCAGTTGTGATGTGCCTATAGATAATATATATACGGAAGGTGACTTTGCTAATGAATTTACCCGAACGGCCAGCCGTCTGACAGAAATGCAGTCTGAAGAATATTTAAACTTGCCTCATCTTACTTTGGATAAAGAAACCGTACATTTAGGAAAAGATATTAAATAAAGCGGAAATTTGTTAAAATGACATAAACAGTCTTACGCATTCTTTGCGCCTAAAAATATGTATTTTTATTAATTTGAATATAATGGAAACAAACATGGCTATCGAACGTACTTTATCTATTGTTAAACCTGATGCAGTTGCAAAAAACGTTATTGGACAGATTTACAGCCGATTCGAAAATAATGGTTTAAAAATTATCGCTGCAAAAATGAAACATTTGTCTAAAGCTGAGGCAGAAGGTTTTTATGCTGTACACAAAGAACGTCCTTTTTTTGGTGAACTGGTAAATTTTATGATTAGTGGCCCGGTGATGATCCAAGTACTGGAAGGAGAAGGTGCGGTTTCTAAAAATCGTGAGCTCATGGGGGCAACTAATCCGAAAGAAGCAGCAGCCGGAACTATTCGAGCTGATTTTGCTGATTCAATCGATGCTAATGCTGTGCATGGCTCTGATAGCCTTGAAAATGCAGCCACAGAAATTGCATATTTTTTTGCTGCCGATGAATTGTGCACGCGCTAAAATAGTTTGTATATGAATTGAATTAGTCCACCTATAGAGGTGGACTAATTTGTAACTATATATGTTAACTGGAGAAATGAGATGTCTGATTTTTTTAATTTACCAGCTTTAAAATCACTTTCTGTACAAACATTTAACGAAACAAAACCATTTCCGAATCATCTATTTAAGGAAATTTTGTTACCAGAAGCATTTAATAATTTATATAATAATTTTCCAAGTCTTGAGTTGTTTGAAAAACATGTTAATAGACCACGTGGAAAAAGTGGTCAGCGACCTCACAACCGTTATTATCTGGCTTTTGAGAAATCTATATATCATAAAAATGACCAGTCTGGACCAGGCGTTACCAAAATAGAACAATTACCTGAAGTTTGGCAAGAGTTTGTTCGGGAGGTACAAACTTTTGAACCATATCAGGAGTTTTTAAGACGGTATTTAAATCTTGATGAATATGAGATTCGGTATGCGTGGCATGTTGGTGAAACAGGTTCTGAGGTTTCACCACATTGTGATAGTTTTGACAAAATCGGAACACATATTTTTTATTTTAATACTTCGGCAGACTGGGAAATAGAATGGGGTGGTTCAATATTGGCTCTCAGTGGTAAAAAAACAGCCAAAACTAACCCAGACATTAGTGATTTTGAGAGTGTGGAAGGCTTTGATATACGTGATAACAGCAGTTTCCTTTTCAAAAATACTTCTGATGGTTGGCATGCTACTGAAGTCTTAACTTGTCCGCCTAATCATTATCGTCGTTTGTTTAATGTGATAGTTCAAAAGAAAAAAACTGAGAAAACACTAAAAAAAGTATGGCATTTTTTATCTGGTAAAAATTAAAGAATTGTATAAATTGTTGAATAAATTTGTATTATCAGCATAATGTTTTAGATTAGTTTGTTTTGTAGCATTTGTTACGTAATTTTTGTGTATATTCCAGATGAAAACCAATTTGCTAAATTTTGACTTACCCGGCTTAACTGCCCACTTTGCTCAGATGGGGGAGAAGCCATTTCGTGCCAAGCAGGTTATGCGCTGGATGCACCCAGGGGGTGTAGCAGATTTTACAGATATGACTGATCTGGCCAAATCATTACGCCATAAATTATTGGATAAGGCTGAAATTAAAGTGCCTGATCTTTTGGCAGAGCAAAAATCTGCAGATGGTACTTGTAAATGGTTGTTAGACGTAGGTACAGGCAATGGTGTGGAAACAGTTTTTATTCCTGAAGATAGTAGGGGAACTTTATGTATTTCTTCACAGGTTGGTTGTGCTTTAGAATGCTTATTTTGCTCAACAGGCCGACAGGGTTTTAATCGTAACCTCACTACTGCAGAAATTATCGGTCAGCTTTGGTGGGCAAATAAAGCGCTTGGTGTGACACCTAAGGATGAAAGAGTGATTTCCAATGTGGTAATGATGGGGATGGGCGAACCTTTAGCAAACTTTGAAAATGTAGTTACAGCGCTGAGTATAATGCTTGATGACCATGGGTATGGTTTGTCCCGTCGCCGCGTGACAGTGTCTACTTCGGGCATGGTGCCACAAATGGATCGATTGAAGGATGTGATGCCTGTAGCTCTTGCTATTTCATTGCATGCTTCAAATGATGAGGTTCGGGATCACTTGATACCATTGAATAAAAAATATCCGCTTAGCCAATTAATGGCTGCATGTCAGCGTTATTTGGCTAAAGCTCCACGTGATTTTATTACTTTTGAATATATCATGTTAAAGGGTGTCAATGATGAACCTCAACACGCACGCGAACTGATTGAGCTGGTTAAAGATGTACCTTGTAAATTCAATCTGATTCCGTTTAATCCATTCATTAATTCTGGTTTTGAACGATCCACTAACGAGCGCATCCGTGTATTTAGAGAAATATTACTGGAAGCAGGTTTTGTTGTTACAGTCAGAAAAACTCGTGGTGATGATATTGATGCAGCATGTGGTCAGCTTGCTGGCAAAGTAAAAGATAAAACTCGGCGTCAACAAAAATGGCAGCTTGTACAGGGGTAATTTGATGAAAAAAAAACTTGGATCAATTTTACTGATGACTGTAATTTTATCAGCTTGTGCTACTCAAACTCTGGATAAAAAGCCAACTGCTGCTCAGCGAGCACGCGAGGTAGCTCAAATTAAAACCCAGCTGGCAGTAGAATATCTAAGAAATAAAAATTATAGACAGGCTGTAGAATCTATTGATGAAGCTATAAAAAATAATAGTAGCTCACTTGATGCTTGGTTAATTCGTGCGCAAATCTGGCAGTATTTGAAAGAACCGGCTAAGGCAGAAGAAAGTTTTCAGCGAGCGCTTTCTTTGGCTCCAGACAGTGCTGAAGTTAATAATAATTTCGGCTGGTTTGTTTGTGATGTTCTTAAGAAGCCAAATGCATCCATTTCATATTTTGATAAGGCTTTATCAGATCCGACTTATCCTACACCGGAAGTTGCTCAGTTTAATAAAGGAATCTGTAGTAGTCGGATGGGACAGTATCAGCTGGCAAACAGTTATTTTGAGCGAGCTTTGGCAGCTAATCCTAATTTTATTGCTGCTAAGAAAGAAATGGCTCGTAATGATTTGCAATCAGGTAGTGTTTCAGAAGCCAATTATCTGTTTAAACAATATCAAAGTCAGGTAAATAGTTTATCTGCTGATGATTTGTTACTTGGATGGAGAATTGAAAAATCTCTTGGTAATATGCAAGCGGCTTATGAATATGAAGCACAATTGCGTAATAATTTCCCTTATTCTGCTGAATTAGAGCAGGTTTCTACAGGAAAATTCTAATGAATGAGCAAACCAAAAATCTCGATTCCAGCCCGAATGCCGCTGTCACTTTGGGAGCATTATTATCTCAGGCAAGAAAGCAAAAAGGCTTATCTGTTGGTGAGGTTGCAGAGCGTTTAAAATTACCAGCCAGACAGATTGAGGCAATGGAAAGTGGCAGTTATAAAGGTTTGCCGGAAGCGGTATTCATTAAAGGTTTTTTGAGTTCCTATGCACGCTTGCTGGAGCTGGATGAGTCAGAATTTAAGCAATATCTGCAGCAGATTTTTCCATCCGGACAACGCTATTCCACATCAGACAGTAGCAAAGTGTTATCTTCAGAATTAGATTTTCAGGATAAACCACAACGTCGCCATTTTCCACGTTGGCTTATTGCATTGCTGGTGCTGATTATCATTGGTGCGGTGGTATATGCTTGGCAAAGTAAATCAACATCTGAAAATGCCAAACAGGCTGCTACAGCCAGTCAGGAAGTTTCTGCGCAAACTGCGTCCATTAGTGATATTGCAGCTAGTAATATTCGTGTGGTACCGATGCCTGCAAGTGAACAAGTCAGCAGTACTGCATCGACTACAGTGATCAGCGCCAGTCAGCCCCAGGAAGCTAATACCAATACTAATGCATCACAGCCTGTTGCTGCTGATTCAGAGGCGTTGCTGATCAAGCTTGAAAATAAATCATGGTTACAAGTGAGTGACAAAAATGGCAAAGTATTAATCAGCCAGGTTGTCGATGCCGGAAGCACTCAACAATTTAGCGGCAGTGCACCATATAAAGTTATCATTGGTTATACACCCGGGGCCAGCATTAAGTTTGCGGGCAAAGATGTTATTATTCCTCAAAATAAGAAAAGAACTGCTGTAGTTATGGTAGGTGGTAATTGAAATGACGTTGTCCGGAGTACGCAGGAAAACTTATCAGGTAAAAATTGAACAAGTTGTAATTGGTTCTGACGCACCGGTGAGAGTGCAGTCTATGACCAATACTGATACGGCTGATGCTGAACTGACGGCTAATCAGGTGAAAGCGCTGGCTGATACTGGTTCTGAGCTGGTTAGAATTACGGTAAATACCCCCCAAGCTGCTGCTAAAGTGGCTGAAATTCGTCAGCGACTAAATGATATGGGCTGTAATGTACCGTTAGTAGGGGATTTTCATTTTAATGGTGATCGCTTACTCAAAGATTATCCAGATTGTGCTCGGGCACTAGCAAAATACCGCATTAACCCGGGAAATGTAGGCAAAGGGGTTAAAGGCGATGAAAAATTTGCCTTTATGATTCACACTGCAGCTGAAAATGATAAGGCGGTTCGTATCGGAGTGAACTGGGGGTCATTAGATCAGGCTTTGGCCAAACGGATGATGGATGCCAATTTGGCTTTACCTGCTCCTCAGCCTGCTGAAGCTGTAATGAAAGAAGCTTTAATTGTTTCAGCTCTTGATTCAGCACAAAAGGCTGAAAGTCTGGGATTGCCTTCAGACCGAATTATTTTATCTTGTAAAGTATCAAATGTGCAGGATTTGATTGAGGTTTATCATAATCTAGCTGCCCGCTGTCTATATCCATTACATTTGGGTCTTACTGAAGCGGGAATGGGCAGTAAAGGTATCGTTGCTTCCACTGCTGCATTATCTATTCTTTTGCAACAGGGCATTGGTGATACGATTCGAGTTTCATTAACGCCCGAACCTGGAAGTGCTAGGACGCAGGAAGTCGTTGTGGCTCAGGAAATTTTACAGACTATGGGTATCCGTTCGTTTACACCATTGGTAACAGCTTGCCCAGGTTGTGGAAGAACCACTAGTACTGTTTTTCAGGAGCTGGCACGTGATATTCAGCAATATTTGCGTGAAAAAATGCCGGTGTGGCGTTTGCAATATCCTGGTGTAGAAAACTTGAATGTGGCAGTAATGGGATGTGTTGTGAATGGACCAGGTGAAAGTAAGCTGGCTGATATCGGTATTTCATTACCCGGTACTGGTGAAACGCCTGTGGCTCCTGTATATATAGACGGTGAACGGAAAACCACTCTAAAAGGTGAGCATATGGCTGAAGAGTTTCTGGCATTAGTCGAAGAATACATCCATACTAATTATGGCAGTCAGGGTAAAAAAAGAGAGCCAGCTAAAGTTATTCCGATTGCCGCTTTACAATGAACAGACCTTCAAGCTGTGACAGGCTGTATTGTTTCATAGGGATAAAAATAAAATATTATGGGTAAGAAAATCCAGGCCGTTAAAGGCATGAATGATTTGTTACCAGTGGTGCAGAAAGATTTCAAGCTAACAGCAGCACTCTGGCAGGCATTTGAAGATGTAGTGGCATTATGGACACGCAGTTTTGGCTATAGCCAGATTCGGACGCCGATGGTGGAACAAACCGGTTTATTTGTGCGTTCTATCGGTGAAGAGACTGATGTAGTTGGCAAGGAAATGTACACTTTTGCCGATTCAAACGATAAATTAAGTTTGAGCCTGAGGCCTGAAGGTACAGCCTCCTGTTTACGCGCCGTAGTAGAGCACAATTTACTTTATAATAACCCGCAAAAGTTATGGTATATGGGACCGATGTTTAGACGTGAACGGCCGCAGAAAGGGCGTTATCGTCAGTTTCATCAGGTTGGAGTTGAAGCACTTGGATTTGACGGACCTGATGTGGATGCTGAGCTAATCGCTATGAGTGCCAATTTGTGGGAACGCCTGGGCATTCGAGAGCATCTGACTTTAGAGCTCAATACTTTGGGTAATCAGCAGGAGCGGGCGGCACATCGCACAGCTTTAATTGCATATCTGCAACAGCATGAAGCTATTCTAGATGAAGATAGCCGGCGGCGAATGCATACTAATCCCCTACGGGTACTGGATACTAAAAATCCTGACTTACAGGCAATGGCCAATGCCGCCCCACGCTTGACTGATTACTTGGGCGATGAGTCATTGGCACATTATAATACTCTGAAAAGTATGTTAGATGGTCTGGGTATCCATTATGTTGAAAACCCACGTCTGGTGAGGGGGTTGGATTACTATAATCTGACAGTGTTTGAATGGACAACGGATAAGCTCGGATCACAGGCTACGGTGTGTGGTGGTGGCCGATATAATGGCCTTATTGAAGAGCTAGGAGGTAAACCGGCACCGGCAATTGGTTTTGCACTGGGAATTGAGCGTTTATTATTACTTGTGCAGGAATTCGGAAAATTGAAGGTTAATGCTGCTCCTGATATATATGTTATGCATCAGGGTGAAGGTAGTAGTTTGACAGCAATGCAGAATGCAACAATATTACGCGCGGCTGGATTGAGTGTTTACCTGCATTGTGGTGATCAAAGTTTAAAAGCGCAGCTGAAAAAAGCCGATGCCAGTGGGGCAGCTTTTGCTGTAATTGTGGCGCAGGAAGAAATGGTAAACAATACGCTGACAGTAAAAAATCTGCGTACTCATGAACAACAGACTGTTGCTGCAAATGCAGTTTTACAGTTAATCCAACAATGGAAGAATGCATAATGGTTGTACATATTCAGGATGAACAGGAAGTTGCGAATTTTAAGTACTTTTGGCAGCGTTGGGGTCGATGGATTTTTGCAGTTTTGATTTTGCTTGCACTGGCCTATCTGGGTTATGTGCTTTATCAGGGGCATATTCGCAATAATAATGAAAAAGCAGCTGCTGTATTTGAAACTTTTGTGACTCAGGCCAATGCAAATAATATGGCTGAAAGTAAAAAAGCTCTGATGCAGCTACAGGAAAAATATCCGGATACCATGAATGCCACTCAGGCCACACTGATGATGGCCGGATCTGCTTTTGATGAACATAAATATGATGAAGCAATCCGTCATTTGCAATGGGTGAAGGACAGACAGAAAGATGACTTATTGCAGACAATCGTTGCTCAGAGGCTGGCTACCGTTTATTTGCAGCAGGGTAAATATAACGAAGCATTACAGGCTCTGGATGTAAAAGTAGTGGCTCAGTTTAAGCCTATTCTTTTGGAAACTAAGGGCGATGTGCTGCAGGCACAAAAGAAAAATACCGAAGCTATGGCAGCTTATCAGCAGGCATTGAATCTTCTGGACAAGGATTCAGTACAGCGTGACGTGCTTCAAATGAAAATCAGCAGTCTGAGCTAATTGATATATTTCAACCTGAGATTACGAGCAAGTAATCATGCCTTAATCTCAGGATTGTAGTTTTTTAAAAAGCTTGCCTATGGCAGGCTGTTGCTGTTTTACAGCGAAGTAAAATTATTAGAAAGAATTTATATGAAACCAACAATCGTTTTGGTTGGTCGACCGAATGTAGGCAAATCAACTCTGTTTAATCGCCTGACCCGAACCAAAGATGCGCTGGTTGCTGATTTACCGGGTCTGACTCGAGATCGTCACTATGGCCATGGACGGGTGGGGAGCAAACCTTATCTGGTGGTAGATACTGGCGGTTTTGAGCCAGTTGTAGATAGTGGCATTCTCTATGAGATGGCACGGCATACTTTACAGGCTATTGATGAAGCAGATGCAGTTATCTTTTTGGTGGACGGGCGGACGGGTTTAACGCCGCAAGATCAAATTATCGCCAATCGCCTACGTCAAAGTACCCGTCCGGTGTATCTGGCAGTGAATAAAGGTGAGGGTGGTAATCGGCCGGTTTTAGCGGCTGAATTTTATGAGCTCAGTCTTGGTGAACCTGTAGTCATTTCTGGTGCACATGGTGATGGTGTTTATGAGTTGATTGAAACTGTGCTGGAATCGTTTCCTGAAGGGCAAGAAGAAACTGAAAGCAAGCATCCGGTTTTTGCAGTCATCGGTCGTCCTAATGTAGGCAAATCAACGCTAGTAAATGCCATTCTCGGCGAAGAACGAGTCATTGCTTTTGATATGGCCGGAACAACGCGTGATTCGATACATATTGATTTTGAACGGGGTGATAAGCCGTTTACGATTATTGATACAGCAGGGGTGCGCCGGCGTGGAAAAGTAGATGATGCAATTGAAAAATTTTCTGTAATCAAGGCGATGCAAGCTATTGATGAAGCAAATGTAGCTGTGCTGGTATTGGATGCACAGCAGGATATAGCTGATCAGGATGCTACAATTGCAGGTTTTGCTCTTGAAGCCGGACGCGCTCTGGTGGTGGCTGTCAATAAATGGGACGGACTGAGCGAAGAACGCAAACAGCAAGTAAAACGTGATATTGCCCGTAAACTATATTTTCTGGATTTTGCAAAATTTCATTTTATTTCTGCATTAAAAGAAAAGGGCATAGACGGGCTGTTTAGCTCAATTCAAGAAGCATATGATGCAGCAATGATTAAGTTGCCTACACCAAAAATTACTCGCGTACTACAAAGTGCGCTTGAGCGACAGCAGCCACCACGTGCCGGACTAATTCGTCCTAAATTGCGCTATGCCCATCAGGGGGGCATGAATCCGCCAGTCATAGTGATTCATGGGAATGCTTTGCAACATATTAGTGATGCTTATACCAGATATCTGACACAAACGTTTCGCAAAGCCTTTCATTTACAGGGCACACCTTTACGTATTCAATATAATGTTAACTACAATCCATATGAAGAAAAAGACAGCAAGCCTGCACAGCCATTGCGTCGAGTTAAAATGAGTAACCGGATTGCCAAACGTGAGCAGATTAAACAATCGAAAAAGCAGGTAAAACGTAAAAATAAAGTCAGTACAAAGAAAACAAATGCCCATTAATGTGGTAGCATTGACTACGCTTTTCTAATCGCTGTACGCGGGTGCAGCTTAGCGACAACATAATCAAAAAAACGGAGTATCCAAATGAGCGCCAAAGGACAAATGTTACAAGATCCTTTCTTGAATGCACTGCGAAAAGAGTATGTACCGGTTTCCATTTATTTGGTCAACGGTATTAAACTGCAAGGTCAGGTAGAGTCATTTGACCAGTATGTTGTGTTATTGCGTAATACCTCTGTAACACAAATGGTATATAAGCATGCGATTTCTACCATTGTTCCTGCACGGGCTGTAAGCCTGCAGCATGAACCAAAATCATCATCTCCAGAATAATCATTTATTCTGTTTGATAAAAACCGTGGGTTAGCCACGGTTTTTTTGTTAGTGAGTCATTGACTTGGAAAAAAGATTAATGACTACAACTCCTACCAGTATCAGACCTATACCGATAATTGCCGGCATATCCAGCTTCTGACCAAATTTTATCCATGCAATTAGTGATACGCAAACAATGCCAACTCCAGACCACACAGCATAAGCGATACCTACCGGCATGGTTTTAAGTGTCTGCGCCAGACAATAAAAGGAAATGATGTAGCCTATAATGGAGCAGAAGCTAGGTATGAGTCTGGTAAATCCATTACTTACTTTGAGCATACTGGTTGCAAAAATTTCTGCTAGTATGGCGATGGATAGAAAAATCCATTGATTCATATTTATCCTTTAATAAGCTTTGTTTCTGTTTGCAAGGATGGCAGAAAATGGCCAGAAAAGCTACATATGAGTCATTTGAAAGAAGTGTAAATTGCATCTTTTATCGTTATTTTTAGATGCCAGACATTTACAAATGGTATTTGAGATAAATAAAAAAGTAAGTTTACTAGCCTGCTGGTCCAAACCCTAGCGAAATATTAATGAAACAGCGGATATACTTGATGAATCCGCTGTTTCATTACTTTAAGCTAATTTAGATTGGTTGCTATGATTGATTTCTTATTGCACTGGATCTTGTGATTTAAGCTTTATCTTCAGTACCATAGTATTTAGTGCCGATTTTAATGCTTTCTCGGCCATGTTCGCGACGCCATGCATTGCTGTCACGCAAAGAGTAAGCGCAGCCGCAATATTCCTGCTGATAAAACTGCTCTCGTTTGCTGATTTCTATCATACGCTGACTGCCACCGCCTTTGCGCCAGTTGTAATCCCAATATGTGAGACCAGGATATTTTTCTGCCGCACGTTTGCCGCAATCATTGATCTGCTGCATATTTTTCCAGCGAGAAATGCCTAGAGAGCTGGTGATGACAGGAAAACCGTTTTCATAGGCATATAAAGCTGTACGTTCGAAACGCATATCAAAACACATGGTACACCGAATACCACGCTCTGGTTCAAACTCCATACCTTTGGCGCGGGCAAACCAATTATCCATATCATAATCGGCGTCGATAAACGGAATATTGAATTTTTCTGCAAAGGCTTTGTTTTCATCTTTGCGAATTTCATATTCTTTTTTCGGATGAATATTCGGATTATAAAAATAGATGGTGTAATCAATGCCTGCGGCCAGCATGGCTTCCATTACTTCACCGGAGCAAGGTGCACAGCATGAATGCAACAATACTTTGCCGGCACCCTTGGGCGGAATTAGTTTAGGGCGTTGTACATCTGTAACGATTACTTGTGAGTTCATTGATATGGTTTCCTGCTATTTTAATTTTCTTCTGATGAGATTTTAACAAAGCTGCCTTTGCAACGACATAGTGCAAAAGCAAAAAAGCGTTCAGATTTCTGAACGCTTATCTGGACATTATATTTTACAATACTGCTAATGCTTCTTCATAGCTTGGTTCGGTAGTGATTTCAGCTACCAGCTGGCTGTGTAAAACCTGATTGTTTTCATCTAAAACAATCACAGCGCGGGCACACAGCCCAGCTAAAGGGCCTGTGCTCAGTTTTACACCATATTCTTCTCGAAATTCGGGATGGCGGAATGTAGATAAGGTAATTACCTGATCGAGTCCTTCAGCTCCACAGAAGCGAGCTTGTGCGAAAGGTAAATCGGCTGAAATACATAAAACAACTGTATTGCTCAATTTAGATGCATCAGCATTGAAATGGCGTACTGAAGCCGCACAAACGCCAGTATCTACACTTGGAAATATATTTAGAACTTTGCGTTTGCCAGCAAAGCTAGCCAATGAAACTTCATTTAAATTCGCGTCGGTAAGGGTGAATTCAGGGGCTGTAGCGCCTTTTTGGGGGAAATGGCCATTTACTTCAACAGGTGAACCTTTTAGGGTAACAGTACTCATAACTATATCCTTTGATGTTTAATCTCGTTAATGACGTGTAGGCTTATTGTGGGCGAAGGATGGATAACTGTCAAAGTATATCTATGCTGATTACACTTAAGCTTATTTTACGCATAAATAGAGAAAATTTATTTCTAAATGAATCTATTTTTATTAGGTCTGAACATAGCAGAGGATAGAAGATTGGCTACGACATTAAATTTCAGACATCATAGTTATCATGCAGGCAAAGCAACAATTAAATTCAATATTTCAAAAAAGCCTGCTCATTTAACCTCATCCTCTATTGCTAAATTCACTTTAAATGCGAATTAACTACTGGATAATTATTGGAATTAATCGGCAGTGGGCAAGCGCACAAAATGCTGTAAGTCATAAACAATATTATCTTGTTTACTCGTATGATTACTGCTTTCTGCTAATTGCCATTCACGGGGGCTAATTTCTGGAAAAAATGTATCTCCGGCAACATCTAAATGAATTCTGGTGATGCGTAGATCAGTAGCTAAGGGCATCGCTTGAGCATAGATTTGTGCGCCGCCCATAATAATGACTTCATCAGTGTCTGCTAACTGGAAAAGAGCCTCTTCGATATTCCGGCAGGATGTAGCACTGCAAAACTCTTGCTCCGGATTTCGACTGATTACGTAATTTGGCCGTCCCGGTAAGGGTTTTTTGGGCAGCGAATCCCATGTTTTGCGCCCCATTATCACAGGTTTGCCCATGGTGTAATGTTTAAAAAATTGAAAATCTTCGGGTACATACCATGGAATCTGATTTTTTTTGCCAATACAATTATTATCAGAAAGCGCTGCAATTAAGGTGATTTTACGGAATTTGTTCATACGGCTACTGGGGCTTTGATATGAGCATCCGGATGATAATCCGTTAGAGTGAAATCTTCAAACTGAAATGCAAATAGGTCTTTTACATCTGGGTTTAAATGCATTTGTGGCAGCTTTTTCGGTGTACGGGATAATTGCAATTTTGCCTGCTCGAAGTGATTGCTGTATAGGTGAGCATCACCTAAGGTATGAACAAATTCACCTAATTGTAAATCACAAACTTGAGCAATCATCATGGTCAACAGGGCATAGCTGGCGATGTTGAACGGTACACCAAGAAATATATCGGCACTGCGCTGATAAAGCTGGCAGGACAATTTACCGTTTGCCACATAAAACTGAAACAAAGCATGGCAAGGGGGTAAGGCCATTTCATCTACCAATGCCGGATTCCATGCAGAAACAATCAGGCGCCGACTGTCTGGATTGTTTTTAATCTGCTGCAGCAAATTGCTGATTTGGTCGATATGGCGGCCATCCGGTGCTGGCCAGCTGCGCCATTGATAGCCGTAAACCGGCCCTAGATTGCCATCGGCATCTGCCCATTCATCCCAAATGGTAACATTGTGTTCATGCAGATAGTGGATATTGGTATCGCCGCGTAAAAACCACAGCAATTCATAAATAATGGAACGCAAATGCAGTTTTTTAGTGGTGAGCACAGGAAAGCCATCGGCGAGATTAAAGCGCATTTGATAACCGAAAACAGAACGAGTACCGGTACCGGTACGGTCTGATTTGTCCACGCCATGATCAAGTACGTGTTGCATTAAGTCTAGATACTGTTGCATACAGATTATCCAATACAAAATAGGGTAATTGTAGCTTAAATTGATGCAGGCTGGCTGACGCTGCTATTTTTCACTGCCTGCCATGCAGCAGCAATTAAACTGGCATTGTTATTTTTTAACAAAGAAGCATCGGATAGCATACGCCGCCACTGGCGTGCTCCTTGCAGACCATGCATCAGCCCTAGGTAGTGACGTGCCATATGGCGCAAAGAATTATCGGGTTTTGCCAACTGCTGCTGTGTATATTCAATCAATTGCTCGACTAAGGCTTCATATTCCACTGCAGGAAGTGTACTGCCATAAAATTCAGCATCCCAACTACGCATCAGCATCGGATTATGATAAGCCTCACGCCCGACCATTACGCCATCGACATATTGTAGATGCTGGCTAATTTGCTCATTGCTGGTCACGCCACCGTTGAGAATGATTTGTAAATCAGGGAATTCCTGTTTAAGGCGATAAACATAGTCATAGCGTAGTGGTGGAATATCACGGTTATCTTTTGGTGATAGACCCTCGAGCCATGCATTACGCGCATGTACAATAAAAATGCGGCAGGCGGTACGTTCACGCAATGTGCCAACAAAATCAGCTAATGGCTCATAAGCAGTTTCTTTGTCCAAACCGATGCGATGCTTAATGGTAACCGGAATATCTACGGCTTCCTGTATAGCATTCAGACAGTGGGCTACCAGCGCAACCTCACGCATTAAGCAAGCACCAAAAGCACCATGCTGTACGCGCGGGCTAGGACAACCACAGTTTAAGTTGATTTCGTTGTAACCATAGCTGGCAGCAATTTTTGCTGCCTGCGCCAATACATCGGGTTCGCTGCCCCCAAGCTGCAAAGCAACGGGCTGCTCTTGCGGATGATATGCCAGTAATTTATCTCGATTGCCATGAATAATGGCATTAGCGTTAATCATTTCCGTATACAGCCATGTATTTTGGCTAATTAGTCTGGCCATATAGCGGTAGTGCCGGTCTGTCCAGTCTAACATTGGCGCCACAGACAAGGTTCTTGGCGGCAGAGGTTGATTAACCTGCTGATTTGTATTGGCCGTTGCAGTACCATTGATAGCGCTTAAACGTTTGTATTCCTGCATTGTTTGCACTTCTAAAAACCGTTGATTCAAGGCCGTACCACTGTGTGAGTACAGTGAAGCACCTAGTTAAATTCTACATAAATGCAGATTATACATGGGTTAAATATATTGCATGGTAGGCTAAATGCAAAAATACACTTTTGCTATCATTATTCAGTATAAAAATTAACGCAAAGGCATTTCGGATTTAATCAATCTGATTTCTTTTCCATTGTGTTTTTTCTTGAAATGATTATCTAGCCATAATTTATGCTGCATTTTACATTGCGGACCCAGATAAATTTTGTCTATATAATCTTCAACTTCTTTATATTCAATGTACAAATTATTAGCGGCTTGATAATCTGTTGGTTCAACAATATTTTTATCTGCGATGTGAGTAATATAAATCATGCGGCATTCGTCCTCATCTTCGAAAGCAGCGTGTTTTATCAGGCAGGATATAGGTAAGACAGCTAAGCTAAGTAATTGTTGCAAATTGGGTATTTTTTGTAACTCACGGTTTTTTAAAAGTTTACTCATTAGAACATTTATTTTTTTTAAATGTATGCGAATATCTTGTATTTTTTTCTGTTCGTTTAATGTATCTATATAATTTTTCCACTCGCTTTCAATATTCTGAGTTTCTTTTTCGTTACTCATTTCCAGATAGAAAGATTGTTTGTTACGCTTAGCCAAAGAAACATATTCAGTTTTAGGGTCAAAGTACAGGCAACGATATATAGGTAAAGGATAAAGATTTGTATTTGGTTTATCTTCGGTTTTATTAAGACTTAAAATTTGGTTTTCATTTTCAGAAGTTGAAGTAGAAAATTGTTTTGTTATATTAAAATTTTCCATATTTATACTTCGTTCAGCATTCTGGCCGAAAAAATTGTGATTAAAAGCTATGCTAACACCTGAACCAAATATATTGTCCTCATTTCCATATAATCGAAATTGATTTAAAGAGTTATGATTAAAGGAAAAGCTAGCTAAGAATGTTTTAATTTCATTATCTGGATTAGTTGTAATATTCAGCCATTGTGTTAATACCTGATTCTCACTGGGATCATTCATGAAATCGACGATATTCAATCTGAATTTACTTGGATTTTTGCCTTTAAGTAAATTGAATAAAACACCCGGTCTAGTGTAATGCGCTACACGCCGTTCAGGATTTTTGGTTACTATTTCTTCGTTAGATGATAAATTTTTTTCGAATGAAACCATTAATAAATCTTTTATTTCTTTAACTAATTGACAAATTTTCTCAATACTATTAATTATTATTTTTTTCCATTTAATATTACCAATATTATTCGATTTTAAATCAATTAATCCTAATATTAATTGAGCAGATATAAAATTACACGCTGATAAATTGCGATATTTGATTTGCTTATAAAACTTAAGGGATTCTTCGGGTAGTTGTTTTTTAAACAAGTAAATATTACCTAACTCAAACTGTGCAAGATAATAATATTCTGAGTCATGCTCATGACTGATATTTGAAAAAAATTTTATAGCCTCATTGTCATCATTTTTTTTCTTTTTATAGATAAGAGCTAAATTATATTGAGCAACCGCATAAAATTTAGGGTCATCCTCTCTGGTTATATTAGAGTAAAAAAGTTCAACCTTATCATAATCCTGTTTTATCTTTTCATAGATAAGAGCTAATTTGTATTGAGCAACCGCATAAGTTTTAGGGTCATCCTCTCTGGTTATATTAGAGTAAAAGAGTTCAGCCTTATTATAATCCTGTTTTTTTTCTTGATAAATAATAGCTAAATTAAATTGAGCTTTAGCATAAATATAAGGGTCATCCTCTCTGGTTATACTAGAGAAAAAAAGTTCAGCCTTATCATAATCCTGTTTTTTCTTTTTATAGATAATAGCTAAATTAAATTGAGCTTTAGCATAAATATAAGGGTCATCCTCTCTGGTTATACTAGAGAAAAAGAGTTCAGCCTTATCATAATCCTGTTTTTTCTCTTGATAAATAATAGCTGAATTAAATTGAGCAATCGCATAAATTTTAGGTTCATCCTCTTTGGTTATATTAGAGAAAAAGAGTTCAGCCTTATCATAATCCTGTTTTTTCTCTTGATAAATAATAGCTAAATTAAATTGAGCAATCGCATAAATTTTAGGTTCATCCTCTTTGGTTATATTAGAGTAAAATCGAATGGCTTGTTCATAATCATGTTTTATCTCATCATAAATACAACCTAAATAAAATTGAGCAATAGCATAGACTTCAGGCGGATCTTCTTCGGCGACATTAGAGTAAAATCGAATAGATCTTTCATAATCCTGTTTTATTTCATAATAAATACAACCTAAATTCAATTGAGCTCTAGCATAAAATTTAGTTGCGTCTTCTCTGAAAATATTTAAGTAATGCTCTTCAGCCTTATCATAATCATGTTTTTTATCTTGATAAATAAGACCTAATTCAAACTGAGCTTTTGCATATTCTTCTTTTCCATCATCACGGCTTATTTTGCTTAATTCTTCAATTTGTTTGTTAACTTTGTCATCTGCCATTTTGATCTCTACTTTCTAAATTTTTTAAAACATTCAGAATAGCTTTTAGCTGACTTTGCTATGTAATTTGTATTGTTAGATAACCAATTTAAGTCATTGTGTTTATAATAATTTTAACAAAATACAATAAAAAAAAACAAAGTTAAAATTTGCATGGCAATTCTTGAATTGGATTAATTATTTTAATGAGTTTCTGAAACGGATTTTTAAATTCGGCTGTTACTGTATTTATTGTTTGTATTTAAGTTAACTATTTCTAGGTTTTACTAGTTTTTTTGTGATGTTTGTAATTAGCTGCAAATTCTGACTATAGCTATTGCGGGCTTTTGGTTGTCTCTCTAAGATAAATTACTGAAGGATAAGTGTTTTATATAAAAAATTTTAAGCAATGATTAAACAGAACGGAGATGGTTATGAATATGAACGATAATGGATTTGTAGATAAAGCCAAAGGTGAAGTAAAAGAAAATGTGGGTAAGGTAGTTGGAGATACTAAGACTCAGTCTGAAGGTATTGTTGATAAAGCCGTTGGCAGTGTAAAAGATGCTGTGCATGATGCAGCTAATGCTATCGATAATGCTGTGGATTCTATTAAGAAAAAATTTCAGGATTAATTCTGAATCATGTTTTTCAGGCCGCTTTTTAGCGGCCTTTTGTTTTTCACTTAAATATATATTAATTTGATTTATATATTGAATAAGATTTAATTCAATGGCTATGATATTTAATTGTTTTCTTGTAAATAAAATAGTAATCTGGTTTTAGGATGATAATAAAATTTTTGCTTAGTTAGAAGATGCTAGTCTGTGCACTGGAAGGATAAAGGAGAGTTGCTTGGTGGATCTTAAAGTATTGCGTTATTTTCTGGCATTGACTAGAGAAGAAAGTATAACAGCCGCAGCTGATTACCTGCATCTTACTCAGCCTACGCTGTCGCGCCAGCTTATTGAGCTGGAAGAAGAATTAGGATGTACTTTGTTTATACGTGGCCGCCGACGAATTACGCTGACGGAAGAAGGCATACACTTGCGTCAACGTGCTGAGCAGATACTGGAGCTGGTACACAAAACGGAGTCTGAGTTTCATCATTTAGATAAAAGTCTGCACGGAGATATTTATATTGGCTGTGGTGAAACGGATGCGTTAAGACCGGTTGTAGGGGTAATCAAGATGATGCAGAAAGATTATCCTCGTATTCGCTTTCATATTTTCAGTGGTAATGCCAATGATGTAACTGAGCGGTTAGATAAAGGGTTACTTGATTTTGGTGTATTAATTGATCCAGCGCGTGTGGATAAATATGATTCGATCTGTTTGCCGCAGAAAGACAGATGGGGTGTGCTGATGCGTAAAAATAATGCATTAGCTGAACGCGATTTTATTCAACCGCAAGATTTATGGGGACTGCCTCTAATTATGTCGCGCCAAAAGTATATGAGTAACAGTATAGCTAGTTGGATAAAAAAAGATTATGACCAGCTTAATGTGGTTGCAACTTATAACTTGATTTTTAATGCGGCGCTGTTGGTTGAGCAGAATGTGGGCTATGCTTTGTGTTTGGATAAATTGATTAATACTAGTGGAGACAGTGTTTTCTGTTTTCGGCCGCTGCATCCGCTATTGGAAGTGGATGTCAACATAGTTTGGAAAAGATTTCAATTGTTTTCAAAAGTTTCTATGCTGTTTTTACAGCGTTTGAAGGAAGTTTTTTCTATTTAAGCTCTGTTATATGGCTTTTATTGTCAGTCTTTGCCTACATCTGTAGTTTAAATAAAAGATGCAGGCAAAATAAATATATTCAAACTATTTTGTATTAGCTGTTTTTACTTTGCCTGATTAAAGGTTGGTTTTGAAAAATGAGGTTAGTTTGGCGAAGGGGATAAGGTTAACACGGTCGTATAAATCTACATGGCCGGCATTTTTTACGTAATACAGCTCTTTGGGTTCGGCTGCGCGGCGGTATGCATCTTCGCTGAATTCTTTAGAATGGGCTTTATCTCCTGTAATGAACAATAATGGACGTGGTGAGATGGTTTCTATGTCATTAAAGGGGTAAAAATTCATGAATTTGGGGTTGCTGCTTAGGGTGGGGTGGGTAGTTAAATCTGGTTGTGAACCGGATGGTGTAAACTCACCACGAGCAGTACGGTAAAAATCATAAAATTCATGAGCTATTGGGCTGTCAGAAGCAGTGATTTTTCCTTTATTAATGGTGCCTCCGGTATACTCGATTTTTCCGCCAGTAAATTCAATGTAGCGTTGTTCTGCAGCTTGCTGGATGATTTGTTTTCGTTTTTGCAGGGTAAGTGTATGGTGCAAACCGTTGCGGGTTGCTGCACCCATGTCGTACATGCTGACAGTGGCAATGGCTTTGAGGCGAGGATCAATTTTAGCGGCGCTGATGGCAAAGCTACCGCTGCCACATATGCCGATGACGCCTATTTTATTGCGATCTACAAATGGCTGAGTGCCTAAGAAATCTACTGCGGCACTGAAATCTTCGCTGTACATATCAGGTAATACGGCATTGCGAGGATGTCCATCACTTTCACCCCAGAATGATAAATCGATAGAAAGCGTAATAAAGCCTTGTTCGGCCATTTTAGTGGCATATAAATTAGCACTTTGTTCTTTGACTGCACCCATTGGGTGACCGACAATTATTGCGGGGTATTTTTGATTGGTAATAATACTTTTGGGAATAAACAGATTTCCGGCAACTTTCATTTGGTACTGATTAAGAAAATTTACTGGTTGCCTTGTTACAAGATTACTTTGATAGAAATTATCTGTCTGATTGTACATATCAGCTCCATTAGATAGTGAAGATAATATTGAGAAAAATATTAGATTCAGTAAAGGTAGAAAATTTTTTCTAAAATATAAATAAACGTTTCTCATGAGTGTATATCTTTGCAGGTGAATAGAATTAGGGTAGTTGTTTTGTGGTGGTATGCGTTAATAATGTCAAACTGGTCTGAATAAGAAACAATGCCACGATGAATATCGATGCCGATATCAAAAATATGCCATTGATACCATGATGGTCATAAATACTTCCACCGATTGCGGCGGCTAAACCGATGGCAAACTGAATAGCTGCAACTGAGAGGCCGCCCATCATTTCGGATTTATTGGCCAGTGTGATGGCTATCCAGGTGGACCAGCCAACAGGTAGAAAACCAAACATAAATCCCCAAGCAACGACTAATGCTGAATCGGTTGCCGGATTATTGCTGCTGGTAAATAAACTGATGGCCAGGATAAAAAATATTATGTGGCTGATTATCATGGCCGATTTAAAATAGTTATGCATTATCCAGCCTGCAATCATTGTCCCAATAAAGTTTCCTATAGCAAATAGTAGTAATAACATTGATAAGGTATTGGCAGGCAGAGAAAGAGTATGCTGTAGAAAAGGTCTTAGATATGTAAAGAAAATGTGATATCCACCATAACTAAATATGGTGGCTAGCATGCCGGTGGTTACCCATGGCTGTTTCAGCAGCAATATCATATTTTTAAAGTTGCTATCAGTTTGGGGAGCTAACTGTGGCAATGAGAAGAACTGCCAAATAAATGCAATCGCAGCTAAAAGTGCTGAATACAGAAAAATACTTCTCCAACCGATTAGATTGCCCAGATAACTGGCCAATGGCAGGGAAATGATGGTTGCTACAGATACACCGGCATAAACGACGCTAAGAGCACGTGAAACATTCTGTTTAGGAACCAGCTGCATGGTTACAGCGGAAGATAGAGACCAGAAACTGCCAACACATAGTCCTAGTATGCTACGTCCAATTAATAATAGGATGTAGTTTGGTGCAAAGGCAATCAATATATTGGCTATGATTAGCATTAGAGAAAGCATTAGTAATACTTTGCGTCTATTTATATTTCCGGTAATGCTAGATAGAAACAAACTGGACAATACGGCAAAAATACCTACTGCGGTGACGGTTTGTCCGGCCATGCCTTCAGTAATATGTAGGGATTTTGCTATAGGGGTGAGTAGGCTTATGGGAATGAATTCTTCACTTATAAGACTGGTGACGCCTAGAAATAGAGAAAATACGGCAGACCATTGGGCTTTTAATGGTGATAAATTGATTGGTGACTGCATTATTTTAATTCTCCTTTTCGTTGCTAATTGTTGTAGATAGGTATGTATTTCATTTGCATAATTAATATCTATAGCAGTTTTAAACTTATTGGTATAACTTTGTTTTAAAAATTTTTTTTATCAATCATTGGTTTTTTATGATTTGAGAAAGTATAGGTATCTTAAATTTATATGTAAAATACTTATACTTTATGGTGATTCATGCTTTTTAGGCATAGATAATGGTATTTTTGAATGGAGTGAGCTTAACTGTGTTTGGTAAGTGATTTATATAGAAAAGCTAGCTACAGTAGTGAAATCTATAAAATAATATTTTATTCTGTAGTTTGTGTATTTAGATTAGTTTTTTATTATAGGTTTTGTTTTATTCCAGTTTACTATTTTAATTAAAAATAAAAGCCTTGTAGAACAAGGCTTTTGAGTTAAATTAATTGTAATTTGTGATTATTCCCATTCGATAGTAGCAGGTGGTTTACCGCTCACATCATAAACTACGCGGTTGATGCCGCGCACTTCGTTGATGATGCGATTGGATACGCGACCCAGTAAATCGTAGGGCAAATGTGCCCAGTGGGCGGTCATAAAATCGCTGGTAATCACAGCTCGTAGTGCAACTACGTATTCATAGGTGCGGCCATCGCCCATGACGCCTACGGATTTTACTGGCAGGAATACGGCAAAGGCTTGGCTGGTTTTGTCGTACCATGATACGCCGTCTTCATCACAGGTGTTGCGTAATTCTTCGATGAAGATATGGTCGGCACGGCGCAGTAAATCGGCATATTCACGTTTTACTTCTCCCAATATTCGCACGCCTAAGCCAGGACCAGGGAAGGGATGACGGTATACCATGTCGCGTGGTAAACCTAAAGCTACGCCCAATTCACGTACTTCGTCTTTGAAAAGGTCTCGCAGTGGCTCGAGTAGTTGCAGGTTGAGGGTTTCAGGTAGTCCACCCACGTTGTGATGGCTTTTAATGGCATGTGCTTTTTTTGTTTTGGCTCCGGCACTTTCAATTACATCTGGATAAATCGTGCCTTGAGCCAGCCATTTGGCATTCTGACGTTTGCCGGCTTCGCGCTGGAAGACTTCGACAAATTCGGCACCGATGATTTTACGTTTGCGTTCTGGGTCGGTTTCACCTGATAATTTGGATAGAAAATCGGCAGAAGCGTCTACGTGAATAACGTTTACGCCAAGATTTTTTCCAAACATATCCATGACCATCTGAGCTTCTTTATAGCGCAGTAAGCCATGATCTACAAATACGCAGGTTAGCTGGTCTCCGATGGCGCGGTGAATCAGTGCTGCGGCTACAGATGAATCAACCCCACCAGAAAGCCCCAGAATGACTTCATCGGTACTTACTTGTTCACGAATCTTGCTGACTGCTTCTTCAATGTAGTTTGGCATTGTCCAGCTTGGTTTGGCCTGACAAATATCCAGTACAAAGCGATTGATTAATTCACGCCCTTGTTTGGTGTGGGTTACTTCTGGGTGAAACTGTACGCCGTAAAAGTGTTTTTGCGGGTTTTCAATAATGGCATAGGGGCAGCTCGGGGTGTGGCCAATGCTTTTAAAGCCTACCGGCAGTTTGCTGACTTTGTCACCATGGCTCATCCACACATCCAGTGTGTTGGGCTGGTTGTCAAAAATGCCATTGGTGAATTGGCTGTCTTCTGTGTGCACCTGAGCATAGCCGAATTCGCGCTGGTCGCCACCGCTCACTTCTCCGCCCATGGTATGCGCCAGCCATTGCATGCCGTAGCAAATGCCGAGAATGGGAATGCCGAGATTCAGAATTTCCGGATTGGCCTGATAGTCTGATTCGTAGACTGAATTGGGGCCACCGGACAGGATAATGCCTTTAGGGGCAAATGCCTTGATATCGGCAATGGGCATATCAAATGAATGTAATTCACAATAAACATGAGCTTCACGTACGCGCCGGGCGATGAGCTGGGTTACTTGTGAACCAAAATCGAGAATTAAGATTTTATCCTGATTCATGCTAGGCTCTTGACGGGTGTTTGGGTATAAAGCGCGTTATTTTAACACTTTTCGGTTTTTATTTCTGCTTCTGCCTGACATGGGGAGGAGGCATGTTTTGAAAATATGCAATATTTCCTGATAAGATTGATTAATATGTTTATTTTAATGCTGATGCGTTTTGGGTAGGGATGTTTTGCTGTTTGAATCTAATTTTGATGTTTTTTCAATTGTTCTCGTCTGTCTTTTGCAAGTACCTTCAGTACATTGATGAATCGTCTCTGGTAGTCGTATTTCTCGCTGGTACCAAATAATATTTTTCCGAATTCCATATAAAAATGTACGTTATCTTTAACTAGCGTATTGGGAAAAAATGTCATGCTGAATTCGATAGAGATGATTGAGTTATCGCTGTTTTTAAGTGTTCTGATGTATTCAACAGATTTAAGGTAGCTGATATCTAATTTTAGTTTTTCTATGTAAACTGCCTTAGTGGTGAAGCGAACTTGTTTAATGTTGTGCCGTTTGTTTTTATATCGTCTGAAGAGAAAAAAGGTACATATGAGTGCTGATGTAAAAAACAATAAACTGCCCGTTTCATTGTGTCTGGTTAATACATCCAGCCCGCACACCAGTGATATAAATGCACATACGCAGCAGGCAAACAGATAAATTTTGGCATAAGCTTTGGAATTGCAGCGCCATTCCTTCATTACTTTTAAAATTGCTTGATGATCATTCATGCTTGTACCTGAAGTTGTTTATGCGGTGAAAGGTATTGTTAATCGATAAAAAAATCCAGAATTTTTTTCAAGGATGTTTATCATTTCAGTGACACGTGCACTTTTTTTAGTTTTAAGCTCGTTATGAAAAGAGCGTTGTAAATATGTACTGCTGTTTCAAGAGAAGAGGTATGTGAAGTTTTCAACGTTATTTTAACTCGCGAGATTATTCAGAAGTGATCAGCATTGGTGATTGCCTACGTTGTTTTATTTGATTTTCTGAGGACTGCTTTTTATTATCTGAAAACGGCTGATAGATGGCCACAGTTGATATTCTGATAAAGGAGATTATTTATGTGTGGATTGATGTATTAGCTTTACTTTACCAATAACATTTTCATAATTTCTCGCTTCATCGCTTAAAATATATATTAAATAGATTGGATTGAGGTATTTTGATTTTTCAATATATTTTTTATTTTAACATGGATTAACAGTATTTTATAAGAGGGATATTTTATAAATTAGGTTATGTTAGACCGCTGAGAATTATTACGAAATTCAAATCAATTAAAGAAATTTATTTGGCTTTTTTATGCGGAAATTTATGAAAAAGGGAAATTGTGTTGATTCAATTTCCCTTGTAAAGATTTTATTTTATACATAAATCAGCGAGCCTGTTTCATGAGCCGCTGTTTTTCGCGGTTCCAGTCTTTTTCTTTGCTACTCTGGCGTTTGTCGTGCTGTTTTTTACCTTTGGCTAAACCCATATCGATTTTGACATAGCCATGGCTGTAATGCATGTTTACGGGAACAAGGGTATAGCCGCTGCGTTCTACTTTACCAATCAATTTGTTGATTTCTGATTGTTTCAGCAGTAGTTTACGCTGCCGTACTGGATCAGGTTTAACGTGATTGGACGCTGTGGGTAATGCGGTGATGTGGCTGCCGACCAGATAGAATGCACCTTTTTTCCATTGAATATAGCTTTCTTTGATTTGCACGCGGCCGGCACGGATGGCTTTGACTTCCCAGCCTTCGAGGACGATACCGGCTTCTATTTGCTCTTCGATAAAGTAATCGTGAAAGGCTTTTTTGTTATTGATTATGCTCATGATGATTTCTGCTATGCTGTGTTTTCGTGGGTATTTTAGCAGAAAGTGATGCTTTTGAAGACTGACTGACGCTGGGGCAGTGTGAATGTGGCATTAAAAAACCGATTGAATCAATCGGTTTTTTATTTGTATCAGTTTTCTATTTCTTGCCTATGGGTTTCAGGCAGTAATAGTACGGCAATGATGCTGAGTAGGCAGGCGGCTATGAGAAACCAGCCAATGTAGACGCTACCTTGTAAACCGTATTCTTTGACAAGTGATGCGGCGAGAAAAGGAGTGAGTGACCCACCCAGTATGCCGCCGAAGCTAAAGGAGATGGCCGCTCCGGTATAACGTACGTTGGTTGGAAAAATTTCTGGCAGAAACGCGGCCAGAGGTGTCCATAATATTCCCATGATAAAGAGGGAAAAAGACAAGAATACAGCTGCTACTATGGTGCTGTTGTTGTTGATTAAATCGCCATAGAAGAGGCCGATTATGATGGTGATGATGCCTCCTATCAGAAATACAGGACGACGGCCGATTCTGTCTGACAGCCATGCAGAGATGGGTGACCCTATGGCCATGAATACGATTGCCCCCATGAGGATGGATAGGTATTCGATTTTGTTAAATAAAGACGTACTTTGCCATGGGTGTGTGGTGGTGGCGTATTGCAGTGAAAATACGGTGGTCAGGAAGAATAGGGTGAAGCACGACATAGCAGACAAGGAGCCAAGAATGAGCTGTTTGTAATGTTTGCGAACGGTATCATTCAGTGGCACTTTGACGTGATTTTGCCTAGCAACCATGTTGCGGAATGCTTGGCTTTCAATAATAGACATGCGGACATACATGCCGAGGCCAACCAATACGATGCTTAGTAGAAACGGAATGCGCCAGCCCCATGCCATCATTTGATCGTTGGTTAGATGCTTGGACAGTAGTATGAATATCAGGCTGGCTGTAATGAAGCCGATAGGAGGTCCTATTTGCGGGAACATGGCAAATAAGGCGCGTTTGCCTTTAGGTGCATTTTCTGTAGCCAATAAGGCGGCACCGCCCCATTCACCGCCAAGTCCGATGCCCTGACAGAAGCGCAGGACGCATAAGCATAATGGGGCGATAAAGCCAGCTTGCTGGTATGTGGGCAGAATACCAATTAGGGTGGTACTGATACCCATGATAAGTAAGGATGCGATAAGGGTGGTTTTACGTCCGACTTTGTCGCCAAAATGGCCGAATAATGCGGCACCAATCGGGCGGGCGATAAAGGCGATACCGAAAGTCAGAAAGGACGCCATAGTTGTGAGGGCTTTGTCTTGAATTGGAAAAAACAGGTCACCCAGTACCAAGGCGGCGGCCAGACCGTAGATATAGAAGTCGTAAAACTCAACGGCGGTGCCTACAAGGCTGGCGATAGCGACTTTGGTAGGCGAGTTTTGTGTTTTTGCGGTTGCAGTAGCTGACTGCGGTGCGGGGGTATTGGTCATATTTATTTTTGGTTGAAAGGGTTAAAAAAAGCTTGTATATGGAAAATGCATACACAAGCTTTTGCTTTAAATCAAGCAGACTGCTGCGGCTGATTAGTTTTTGTCCTGATCAACCAGTTTGTTTTTGGCAATCCATGGCATCATGCTGCGTAATTGGGTACCAATAATTTCAATCGGGTGCTCGGCATTTTGGCGGCGGCGGGCTGTCATGGAAGGATAGTTGGTAGCACCTTCGACGATGAATGATTTAGCATAGTCGCCATTCTGAATGCGTTTTAATGCTTCACGCATGGCTTGGCGGGAGTGCTGATTAACTACTTGTGGGCCGGTAAAGTATTCGCCGTATTCTGCGTTATTGGAAATGGAATAATTCATATTGGCAATTCCGCCTTCGTAGATAAGGTCTACAATCAGTTTCATTTCATGCAGACATTCGAAGTAGGCCATTTCTGGAGCGTAGCCGGCTTCTACCAGCGTTTCAAAACCGGTTTTGATTAATTCAACCAAACCGCCGCACAATACAGCTTGTTCGCCAAAAAGGTCGGTTTCGGTTTCTTCTTTAAATGTGGTTTGAATCACACCACCTTTAGTACCACCGTTAGCAGCAGCATAGGACAAAGCAATGTCACGGGCACGGCCAGTTGCATCCTGATGTACGGCAATCAAGCTAGGTACGCCGCCGCCTTTTAGAAATTCGCTGCGTACGGTATGGCCTGGGCCTTTAGGAGCAATCATCACCACATCCAAATTTTTGGCTGGAATGATTTGGTTGTAATGAATATTGAAACCGTGGGCAAAGGCTACGGTAGCATTGTCTTTGAGGTTGGGGGCAATTTCGTTGATGTATACGGCAGGCTGAAATTCATCAGGGGTAAGTATCATTACTACATCAGCGGCTTTGGTGGCTTCGGCTACTTCGCGTACATCATGGCCGGCATTAACTGCTTTGTGCCAAGAGTTGCCGTTTTTGCGTAAGCCGACAATTACATTAACGCCTGAATCTTTTAGGTTCGCTGCGTGTGCATGTCCTTGTGAGCCATAGCCGATAATGGCTACGGTTTTGCCTTTGATTAATGAAAGATCGGCGTCTTTATCGTAATAAACTTGCATTGTTATTCCTTTTGTTAAAACTTTGTGTCTTGGTTATGTTCATGTTTCGGCCTGATGCGGCCGAAGGTGTTTGGGTTTGTGCTTAAATGCGTAGCATGCGTTCACCGCGGCCAATGCCGGCAGCTCCGGTACGGACGGTTTCTAGAATCAGTGTTTTGCCTACAGTGTCTAGAAAGGCATCGAGCTTGTTGCTGGTACCGGTGATTTCTACTGTATAGGTTTTGTCCGTCACGTCGATGATGTGGCCGCGGAAAATATCAGCTAGGCGCAGGATTTCATCGCGGTCTTTGCCGGTGGCACGTAGTTTGACCAGCATGAGTTCACGTTCTACATATTGGCTGTCGTTTAAATCGATTACTTTGATAACCTCAATCAGTTTGTTGAGCTGTTTGGTTATTTGCTCCATGACGTTGTCGCTGCCACTGGTAACAATGGTCATGCGTGATAAGGTTCTATCTTCTGTGGGGGAAACAGATAAGGAATCGATGTTGTAGGCACGGGCTGAAAATAGGCCGACTATACGGCTCATCGCACCAGATTGATTTTCCATCAGAATAGATAAGATGTGTCTCATGATGCGCTCCGGCTATTCTGCTCGCGCTCGTTGGCAGCTGTAGCTTTGATTTTATCCATATGTGGTGGCAGCACCATCTCATCCAGACCTTTGCCGTTACCCACCATTGGGTAGACATTTTGGGTGCGGTCAGTAATGAAGTCCATAAATACTAGACGGTCTTTCAGAGCAATAGCTTCTTTCAGTGCACCTTCTATATCCGCAGGTTTTTCAACCCGAATTCCGACGTGTCCGTACGCTTCCGCCAGTTTGACAAAATCTGGCAGTGAATCCATGTAGGTTTCGGAGTAACGGTTTTCGTAGTAGAGCTCCTGCCACTGGCGCACCATGCCGAGAAAGCCATTGTTGAGGTTGATGACCTTAATGGGCAGACGGTATTGGTAGCAGGTGGAAAGTTCTTGAATATTCATTTGTATGGAACCTTCACCAGTGATGCAGAATACATCTTCTTCCGGCCGCGCCAGTTTGGCACCCATGGCATAAGGCAGTCCTACACCCATGGTACCTAGTCCGCCTGAATTGAGCCATTGACGGGGACGTTGAAACGGATAGTACTGTGCAGTAAACATCTGATGCTGGCCAACGTCGGAGGTGATGAGGGCGTTGTTACCTGTGATTTTGGCTAGTGTCTGGATGACTTGTTGTGGTTTGATGTATTCATCTGCGTTTTCAAACCACAGGCTGTTGTGACTGCGCCAGTTTTCAATGGATTTCCACCATTTTTCCAGAGCGTTATTGCTGAATGCCAGATTTTGTTTTTGCCACAGGGCAAGCAAATCTGCTAATACGTTTTTAACATCGCCAACAATCGGTACATCTACTTTTACGCGTTTGGCGATACTGGAGGGGTCGATATCGATGTGGATAATTTTTTTGCCATCATCGGTGAATTTGTCCGGTACGGAGATAACGCGGTCGTCAAAGCGTGCCCCAACGGCTAGTACAACATCGGCGTTTTGTAATGCTAAATTGCCTTCATAGCTGCCATGCATACCTACCATACCGAGAAACTGGCGGTTGGTACTGGGAAATGCACCCAGCCCCATCAAGGTGGCAACACAGGGGGTACCGGTAGACTGAATGAAATCAGTGAGTACGTTGCTGGCATTGCCTAATACCACGCCGCCGCCGAACAGTACTATTGGGCGTTTGGCTGCGGCCAGTACTTGTGCAGCTTTTTTAATCTGGCCGGTGTGCCCATGGGTTACAGGCTGATAGGAGCGGATGTTGATGTCTTCTTGAGGATAGCTGAATTTGGCCATTGCCTGTGTTACATCTTTGGGCACATCAATCACGACTACGCCTGGGCGGCCTGTGCGGGCAATCTGAAAGGCTTTTTTAATGGTTTCAGCTAATTCGCCAATATGGGTAACTAAAAAGTTATGTTTGACACAGGGGCGGGAGATACCGATGGTGTCTACTTCCTGAAAAGCATCGGAACCAATGGCGGGTGTGCCTACCTGACCGGAAATGACCACGAGTGGGACAGAGTCGGAATTGGCGGTGGCGATACCGGTGATGGCATTGGTGGCACCAGGGCCGGAAGTAACCAGTGCGACGCCTATTTTTTCACCGTTGCTGGCACGTGAGTAGGCATCAGCTGCATGTACGGCAGCCTGTTCGTGTCTGACAAGGATATGGCGAAATTTTTTTAATTGAAAGATGGCGTCGTATATTTCGAGAACTGCTCCGCCGGGATATCCGAAAACATATTCTACATTCTCGGCTTTGAGACTCTGCACGAGTATTTGTGCACCTGAAAGTTGCATATCAACCTCTTATGTTCTGGCTGTCCGACTGACACGTAACCAATGCATCTGCAATCCGGTAAGATTTAATAAATGCGAACAGCGATTTGGGGTACGCGAACGCACTTATTGTGATGAACTGTTGGTTCTGCGTCCGGTAGTCGGATGAGCAGGTTTGGGTTAGCTAAATGAGTGTTTACGATAAAGCAGGTGTTGATGTTAAGCAAGTGCTATTTTTGTGAAGTTTACTCCTATTTTGAGGTTAAAATTTTATTTTATGCTTTAATTTTTTAGTTTTGTGCATTTTTATGCTTTATTTGGACAAATTTTATGCATTTTATGTATTAATTTGTCCAAATTTAAATAAATTATTTGTTTTTGTAAAATTTTTAATTTTAGACTTATTGTCCAGTTAATAAATGATAATGTGGGCTCCTGCCGCCTGTGCTATCTGCATGAGTGTGGTGGAGTCCATGTAGGCATGGGCAAGATGTGAAATGTTGGCAACGATGGGTAGATGGGTAATTTTTCTGGCTTTAACAATGGCTTCTACGTCAAGGCGGTAAGGGGCATTGCGCTCAAGGCTGAGGGTGCCTGCTTCTCCAAGCATAAGGTGGTGGTTACCTTTTAAAGCGATGTGTTCAGCAGCTATAAGCCAGTCATCGACTTGATGATGTTTGTCTTTACACAATACGACAGGGATATTTAGGCAGCCTACTTCGTTGAGTAGGGTACGGTTAGACATAAGTTCGCCGCCAAGGTAAATGATGTCGGCCTCTGCTTGTAAGGCTGGTTCGAGCTGGCGCACGTCTCTGATGCGTAGCCATACTGATTTACCCGCTTTATGAGCAATGGCTATCTGTTGCTGCATATTGGTTCGCGGTTGCGATGGTGGGGTGTAGGGTGAGGCCGCTTGAAAAAAGGGATCGATGAATATGTTGATGTTTTCTGGCAATTGTGAGTTGGTTACGCTGGCTACCAATTGATGATGGTTGCCGCCAAGCTGCTGTCCGCGTACGGTAATGACGGTGTCTTCGGCTTTGGTCTCGCGGCTGATGATGCGCCAATCCTGAAGTACGCGCATGGCTTTTTCTACTCCGGCTAGTGCTTCCAGTTCGCGTGGTTCAAACACTCTTTCGTCGCCAACTGCGCCAATAATAGTGCGCTCTTCTCCGCGCGAAATATGCTCGTGCAATCCGCGCTCACGGATGTAGCTGATGACGCTGTTAATCTGTGTTTCGGTAGCCTGACGCTGCATTACTATAATCATGTTGGTTGTCCTTATGAAGGGTGCTTTGATTGTCAGTAAAAAAAAGCAGGCTGGCAAGTAGCTGGCTGGTGCGAACACTGTCTATGTGGACGAATCTGTGCCAGAAACAGGTTATGGTAACACTACAACAGTGATAGTAAACTATTGTTATTAATGAAAAGTGTGTATATTTTATATGTTAACTTGCGTGATGAAATTCTGGTGGGTTTCATGATGTGAGGCCAATAAAAAACAGTTCATTCAGGGACAGATAAATGAAAACAAGAAGGCTGTTGTTTGTGTTGGTGGTATTGGTTCTGGTGGGTGTGGCGGTTTGGATAAATATACGCAGTCATGTGTCTTTACCGGATGGTTTTGCAGGCGGAAACGGACGCATGGAGCTAAAACGGCTGGATGTGGCAACACTTTATTCTGGGCGAGTAATTGAAATGAAGGTGGATGAGGGGGATGTGGTAGCCAAAAATCAGGTTTTGGCTGAACTGTCATCTGATCAGACCAGTAGTAAGCTGGCGGCCGCACGCGCAGATAAGCAACGTGCGCTGGAAAATGTATCTAAGGCTGATGCGGAAATTGCTGCACAGCAACAAGCTCATAAAGTAGCGCAGATGGATCTGGACAATGCGCGCCAGCTTAAATCAGATGAATTGGTGTCTGCACCTGAATTACGCCGACGTCTGGCGGAACGGGATGTGGCAATTGCCAAGGTAAAATCGGCGCAGGCAGCACGTGCTGAGGCTCTTGCGGCGGTGAAACAGGCACAGGCGCAGATTGATGCGACATTTTCTGCTAATAACGATATGCTGATTCGGGCACCCAAAGCAGGTCGAGTGGAGTACCGGATTGCTGAAGCGGGCAATGTGCTGGGTGAGGGGAATAAGGTTGTTTCTTTGCTTGACCCGACTGATGTAACTTTGTCGGTATATTTGCCTACGGATACGATTGGTAAGCTGAAACTCGGTGATGAGGCAAGGATTGTGCTGGATGGAATGGATGCAGTATGGCCAGCTAAAGTGGATTTTATTGATTCTAATGCGCAGTTTACGCCGAAATTTGTGGAAACGATGAATGAGCGGCAGAAGCTGATGTATAAGGTAAAACTGAAAATTCCGGCACAGGTGGCGTTGCAGTATAGTGGTTTGCTCAAGGGCGGATTAACGGGTAATGGCTATATCCGCTTTGATAACAATAGAGCTTGGCCGCAGCAGTGGCAGGTTAAATTACCTAACTTGAAACCAGCAGCCAAGGGTGCCTGAAATGGAGAAAACTGCCAGAGAGCAGGCTGATACAGAGGAAGATTGGGCAGTTGATTTACGCCATGTGTCACATCAGTATCGGCAGACGGTGGCTTTGCGCGATGTATCTTTGCAAATCCGCCGCTGCGCAACGGTGGGGCTGATTGGACCAGACGGGGTTGGTAAATCTACTTTGCTGTCTTTGATTGCTGGTGTGAAGATTATCCAGCAAGGTGATGTGCTGGTTTTTGGTGAAAGTATGGCGTTGAAACACAGCCGCCAATTGCTAAGTCACCGGATTGCCTTCATGCCACAGGGGCTCGGACAAAATCTGTATCCAACCTTATCAGTGAATGAAAATGTGGATTTTCATGCGCGGCTATTTGGTTTGCGTGGTGAGGAGCGTAAGCAGCGGATTGCTCGTTTGTTGCAGGCAACCAGATTGGCTCCGTTTGCCGAACGACCAGCTGGTAAGCTTTCCGGTGGGATGAAGCAAAAGCTGAGTCTGTGTTGTGCGTTGGTACATAATCCGGAACTGCTGATTCTGGATGAGCCGACTACTGGTGTGGATCCATTGTCGCGGCGGCAGTTTTGGCAACTAATTGATGAATTACGGGTGGAAAACCCGGATATGACTGTAATTGTCGCTACCGCCTATTTTGACGAGGCCAAACGCTTTGAATATCTGCTGGCTATGGACGATGGTCGTCTGATTGTTAATGCTCCTACGCAGCAGGTGCTGGAGGATACGCATACGGATACGCTGGAACAGGCGTATGTGAAAATGTTGCCTGAGGCAAAGCAAAATAAAGGTGGCAGTTTAGAGCTGACGCCGTTTGTACCAGACAAAAATTCACCTCCGGCAATTGAGGCTAAGGAATTAACTAAGCGATTTGGCGATTTTGTAGCAGTTAATAATGTAAGTTTTACTATTGAACGGGGCGAAATTTTCGGTTTTTTGGGCTCTAATGGATGCGGCAAATCAACTACAATGAAAATGCTTACCGGCTTGCTGGATGCCAGTTCTGGTAGTGCTAAGCTGCTGGGTAAAACTGTTGATGCTAATGATATGACGACGCGCATGAAGATTGGTTATATGTCGCAGTCGTTTTCTTTGTATGAAGAATTGACGGTGCGGCAAAATCTGGTGCTCTCTGCCAAGCTGTATGAAATGGATACAAATCAAATTGAAACGGCGATACTGGAATCGTTGCAGCAGTTTGATTTACAGGAATTTGCTGATACGCAACCGAGTGAATTGCCTTTAGGTATTCGTCAACGTTTGCAACTGGCTGCTGCCTGTTTGCATCATCCACAAGTTCTGATACTGGATGAGCCTACCTCTGGTGTGGATCCTGTGGCCAGAGATATGTTCTGGCATCATCTGCTGGATTTATCACGCCAGAATCGCACCACAATTTTTGTATCTACCCACTTTATGAATGAAGCGCAACGCTGTGACCGCATATCGTTTATGCATCAGGGGCGGGTGCTGGCAATTGGTACGCCACAGGAGTTGTGTGCCAATAAACAAACAGATGATCTGGAAACTGCTTTTATTGATTATTTACAGGAAGCGGTAGACAAAACAGAGAATAGCGTTCCGCAGGTAGATGCAGAACAGAAGGAACAGCAGCAAACTGCAATGGCGCCAGCTGTGGCTGGGAAGGCAATGAATGCGGACAGTGTTTCTTACTGGTTTCGGACGGTATGGACGTTTGCAGTACGTGAAGGCAAAGAGCTGATGCGAGACAAAATTCGCCTATTTTTTGCCTTGTTTGGACCGGTGGTGCTGATGATGATGGCGGCGTGGTCTGTATCCTTTGATGTGGAACATGTGAAATTTGCGGTAATGGACCGTGACCAGACGGTGGAAAGCCGTGCTTTAGTCGAATATTTCCGTGGTTCGCGCTATTTTACTTTTACCGGCACGCTGCACAGTGCAAATGAAATTGATGAAACGTTGAAGGTATCTAAGGCACGTCTGGTTATTGATATACCGCCACATTTTGGCCGTGACTTACTGCGCGGAGATAAGCCGGAAGTTGGTTTTTATGTTGATGGCACGATGCCTTTTATGGCAGAAAACATTAAAAGCTTTATTCTCATGATACTGGAACGCTATGCAGCGGCGGAATGGGCACAGACGGGTTTACCTATTTCGCTTAAACCGGCAGCACAGGTTGCGCCTCGTTATGTTTATAATCAGGATTTTAAAAGCATTTTTGCAATTACACCCGGTATGATTATGATGGCGATGATGCTAATACCGGTGATGATGACGGCGCTGGGTGTGGTGCGGGAGCGAGAAATTGGTTCGATTACCAATTTATACACTTCGCCGGCTTCGGTACGGCAGTTTCTGATTGGCAAGCAGATTCCCTATGTAGTGGTTTCTTTTATTAGCTATTTGATTCTAGTGTGGCTGGCGGTGGTGGTGCTTGGTGTACCAGTACGTGGCAGTTTTTTAGCCATGAGTGTGGGAGCGCTGGCACTGATTTGTGCAGCCACAGCTTTTGGTTTGCTTATTTCTAGCTTTGTGAAGTCTCAGGTGGCGGCAATTTTTGGTTCGGCCATTCTGTCGCTGATTCCGGCGCTTAATTTCTCTGGCTTGCTCTATCCATTGTCTACGCTCACCGGTATTAATTACTGGCTGGGCTGGAGTTTCCCCACGGCATGGTATCAGCTAATTAGTCTTGGTGGTTTTACTAAAGGATTGGGTTTTCTGGATTTCATTAACTACTATCTGGTTTTGCTGGCATTTTGTCTGGCGTATGTGTTTTTAGCCGGCTGCTTGTTGAAAAAGCAGGAGGTGTAGATGCTGCAATGGTTTAAAAATGTCTGGGTGCTGAGTGTCAAGGAGCTGAAAAGTCTGCTAAGCGACGTGGTGCTGATTGCGCTGATGGTGGTGGTGCTGTCCGTGGCTATTTATACAGTTGCTACCAGTATTTCTACTGAGGTGCGCCATGCTTCTGTAGCGGTGATGGATGCAGATCACAGTGTGTTATCGTACCGGATTCGGGATGCGCTGCTGGAACCTTATTTTAAGCCGCCGGTAGAAGTAAGACGCGAAGATATTGATGCGGCAATGGATAAAGGCGATTATGTTTTTGTTCTCGATATTCCGGCTAATTTTGAGCGGGATGTGGTGGCTGGCAGATCGCCTACTATTCAGGTTCTGGCTGATGCAACGTCGGTAACTCAGGCTGGTATTGGCTTTAATTATTTAAGTCAGATTATTGATGCGCAAACGCGTTCTTTTTTACGGCAACAGTCGGCCGCTACTTTTTCACCGGTCACGCCAGTGATGAATGTCCAATTTAATCCCAATGGCGAATCGGCGTGGTTTATTGCAACAATGAATGTGGTATCGAACTTAACTTTGTTGGCAATTATTCTGGTAGGGGCAGCGGTTATTCGTGAGCGCGAACACGGCACGATTGAACAGTTATTGGTGATGCCGGTACGTCCCAGTGAAATTGTGATGGCGAAGATTTTTGCTAATGGTGCTGTGATTTCGGTGGCTTCGCTGTTGTCGCTGTGGCTGGTGATTGAGGGATGGCTGCATATTCCGATTAACGGCTCGGTGTCGTTGTTTAGTCTGGGTATGTTTATTTATTTATTTTCGGTGGCTTCGCTGGGTATTTGGTTTGCCACGCTGGCGCCGACGATGCCGCAATTTGGCTTGCTGTGTTTGCCGATATATGTGGTGATGCGGTTGCTTTCTGGTTCGGAATCACCTTTGGAAAGTATGCCGGCTTTTTTTCAGTATATAACGTGGTTGTCGCCTGAAACACAATTTACTCAGTTTAGTCAGGATGTGTTGTTTCGCAATGCTGGGCTGATGACCGTATGGCCGAAAATTATGATGATGTCCATTATGGGCGTGCTGTTTCTGGCCTTGGCACTGTCACGTTTTCGCGGCATGCTGGCGCAGCATTCTTAATGTAGATGTCGTAGATTCAGGACAAATGGAAATGAATAAAACGTGGTTGGCAGTAGTACTCGCTTTGGGTTTACTGGCAGGCTGTAGCCGTACCGATATAAAGGTGAGGTCTACAGTGGGTATTCCTCAACAGTTTGAGCAGAATGCTGCAGCACGGGGAACAGCAGATATCAGCCGCTGGTGGCAGAGCTGGCCTGATCCGTTATTAAACGACCTGATTGAAATCGGTTTGAAAAACAATCGTAATCTGGCTGGCATGAAAGACAATATGCTTGCAGCGCGAGCCAGTGCAGCCATGGCTGAAGCAGATTTGCGCCCACAAGCTGGAGTGGAAAGTAGTGGCGGCCTGCATCGATATAATGGTGACAATACTCTGAAAGATCTGAATTTGCCTTTGATTGGCAATACTCGTGATTATTTGCAGGCAGCAGGCTCTCCTCTGGGTGCCAATCGCACTCGTTTGCATGGCAATACTGTGCAGGCAGGTTTTACCGCCAGTTGGGAACCTGATGTGTTTGGACAGAAACGCAGTGACGCTGATGAAATGCGATATCTAAGCCTAAGTGCGACTGAGCGTTGGCATGGTGCACAGATGATGCTTAGCAGTGAGATTGCAGAGAATTATCTGAAAATGCGAGCCATGCAGCAGCGGGCAAAAATAGGCGAACACAGTGTGGCGACGCTGAAACAGTTGCAGCGCTATACACAAGGTCGTTTCCGTGCTGGGCAGGCGACGGCTTATGATGTGAGAGAAGTGGCCGCCAAGTTGTCTTCGATGCAGGCGCAGATTGCTACTTATCAGGCTCAGGCTGAAGTGTATCAGCGCAATATAGCGGTTTTAACTGGTCAGGAACCGCAAGGTTTTGTCATTGCAGCTGCACCAGTGGATATTTTGCAGCAACTTCCCGCTGCACCGGCCGGACAACTGCCTCTGGACGTGATTACGCGTCGACCAGATATTCGCACTCAGGAAAATATGGTGAAAGCAATGAGTGCTGGTCTGGCCAGTGCTAAAGCTGATAGATTGCCACGCTTCAGCCTGAATTTTTTATGGCAGACAGGACAAATACATTTAAATAGTAATACTTCATATTTAAAAAATACAGGCGGATTACTAGACGCCAGTATGACGATTCCGGTATTTACTGCCGGACGGATTAAACACAATATCGAAAGAGCAGACGCTCAGCTACAGGCTGCAATTGCTGAATATGATCATTTAATTCTTCAAGCTTTAGCTGAAGTGGATAATGCCTATCAGATGCAGTTTAGTCTGTATCAGCAGACGAAGCTGATACATCAGGCACAAACTCAGGCAACCAGTCAGGCTGGTGCTGCTGAAAAGTTGTTTCGCTTTGGCGATATGACGCTTGATCGCAGTTTGCGTGCACGCCTGAATGCCGAGGATATTGCTGACAAGCAAGTGCAGGTAAGGCTGGAAGAGGCACGCAATCTAGTGAATTTATATAAGGCACTGGGAGGAGGCTGGCAAAGCAGTGAGGAGGAATGAGCATTGTGCTGAAATGCAAATGCTGTATATTCAAAATTAAGTGTTGAAGATGTCGCACTATTAGTTTACTCGCTAATGCGACGTATGATTTCTGTAAGAATCTTGTTTAATATCTATTTTTTCTGCTTCGGGAGCCATGCATGCAGCTATGTTTTAATCGATCAATGATGCGACAAGTGCTGATGTTGATGGCATTGTTCGGGCTGGCAGCTTGTTCTACACTGCGTTATCAGCCTGTAGCTGTAATAGATGATGTTAGTAAGAATCCAGACGGCTATCGTTTGCAGCGTGCTCTACTCAATAATAAAGCGGATAAGAAAGATGATGTAATCGGAATTGTCATGCTGTCCGGTGGGGGGACTCGTGCGGCTGCTTTCGGCTATGGCGTGCTTGAATCGCTGAAAAAACAACAGGTCAAAATAGATGGCCGGCCTAAAAGCCTATTGGATACGGTAGATGTGGTGTATGGGATTTCCGGTGGTTCTATCCTGGCTACTTATTTCGGGCTGCATGGATCGGAAACCATTCCAAAATTTGAGCAGAATTTTCTCAATTTGAATTTACAGAAAATGCTTATCGGGCAGTTATTCTCGATGGCAAACTGGTCAAGGCTGGGTTCACCAGAATTTGGTCGTGGAGATTTATTGCAGGAGCAGCTGGATTTGCACTTATATCACGGGGCAACTTATGCTGATTTAAATAATAAGCGGCAAGGGCCGTTTGTAGTGATTAGTGCTACTGATATGAGTCTGGGCAGCCGTCTGGATTTTACCCAAGAATATTTTGATTTACTTTGTTTGGACCTGACCGATTTGCCGATTGCGCGCGCGGTGGCTGCATCCAGTGCAGTACCGCTCGTCTTTGCTCCGGTAACTTTAAATAATAATGGTGGCAACTGCCACTATCATTTACCGGATAACTTAGTTGATAGTAATAATGTTGATGCTACTGGGACGACTTCATTCCGAGCGCAGACTAGAGCCGTATACCGTGCCAATTTGAAGCAGTACCAAGATAGCCAGAAGCGGCCATATATTCACTTGTTGGATGGTGGGCTGACCGATAATCTGGGTTTGCGCAGTCTGCTGGATGCCACGGAGCTCTATAGTAATAAAACTTTATATGACCGGCTAGAGTCAGCGAAGATTCATAAAATCATTATTATTAATGTCAATGCACAAACTCAGCGCAAAAATTCCATAGACAGTAGTGCCAGTGTTCCAGGTACAGCTGAAGTTGTGCGAGCACTAACCAGTATTCCGATTGAGAAATATTCGGAAGATACGCAGCATCAGTTTCAAAAATATGTGGATTGGTGGAACGAGAGCCGCAGTGAGGGTACACCACAGGTATATTATGTGAGTGTGAATCTGTTGGATATGCCGCCATCACCGCTGAGGGATAAAGTCATTCATATTCCGACAACGTTTTATCTAGCACATAGTGAAGTTAATAATTTGCGTAAGGCGGCCAAACTATTACTGGCTCAATCTTCAGAATATCAGCGTCTGATTAAGGATATTGGGGTAGAACCTGATACCTCGACACCTGAACCATTTACTTTATATGGAGATGATGTTGCTGCTACTCAGGCAGACACAGATGAAGAGTCTGCTACAGATGCAACCGGTACCGATGCAGTTGATAATGTGCAGAATCACGTAAGCGGTGTGGTCAATTTTATTAATACTGAAGCTGTACCTATATTGCGCTAACAAGGTATTTGCTTAGAAAGATAAGGTTCGGCAGATGTAATAAATGCTGGATTTGATTTTTATTGATTAAAGCCTGAGATTTTTCTCAGGCTTTTGTTTTATCTTGCCACCATACACCAAAAATAAATGCACTTGCTGATGTGCAACCACTGAAAAAGAAGAATGAATGATCTGGCTAATGATCTGGCTTTATAAAAATAATGTTATTTCTTAATTGTTTATTTGTATTTTATGCATTGATTAAAGCAGATTTTGATAAGAAAAATCGGCAAAACGAAGGTATGAAAAACGAATAAGGGGTTTTGGTTAAATTTATGAATATAATTGAAATGAATTTCTATTCATTAAGCCAAATTTTTTTAATATGCAATTTTTGTTAATTTTAATGGCATTTTTTTTAGTTTAAAATCTTTTTTTGTGGTGAATTGGCTACAGAATCAATCAAAAATAAAGGAGTTGTTAATTAAGATTCCTATTATCATTTCAATATGTTAGAGATTATCAATTGTATTTGAGATGACATTTATATATCTTAATAAATTATTATGCTTTTTAGCTAAATATATTTAGTAAGAAATGAAATATTTTAATGCGAGTAGTAATACATATTTATTGAATATTTCTAATTTAAAACTCAATAAGCATAATTAAAATATAATAATATTTATTTATGAATGAATTTATCTGAACAATCTCTTAACTTTTTGCTTATAAATCAGTGGTTGTGCACTTTTAATTTCGCTTTTTGGAAAGTGTGAAATTGCTATTACATAGTAGTTAAATGTGATTATTTGATTTAATTTTATGCAATAAAAATTAACAAAATACTAAAGTTATCAATTATTTTCATACCTATTGAAATTAAGACAAAAATTAAAAGCACACAAGCGCACACTAGCCTTCGTTCTTTCAGGAGAAGGTAGACATATGTTGAATTGGGTTTTGACTAATATTCAGGAATCGCCGGTTATTCTGCTGTTTCTGTCATTAAGTCTGGGCTACTTACTGGGCAGTATTCGTTTCGGTAAGTTCCAGCTTGGCGGAGTCGCTGGCTCTCTGTTGGTGGCAGTGCTTTTAAGCTTGCTCAATGTACACATTGATTCTGGTCTTAAGGCATTGCTGTTTACTTTATTTATTTATGCTGTGGGTTATGAAAGTGGTCCTCAGTTTTTCCGTTCACTAGGTGTAAAAACCCTGCGTGAAATCTTTTTGGCTTTGTTCATTGCCATTACTGGTTTTATCACGGTGATGATTATGGCACGCCTGTTCCACCTGGATAAAGGTCTGGCTGCAGGACTTGCTGCCGGTGGTTTAACCCAGTCAGCGATTTTGGGTACTGCTGCCGATGCCTTGACACATATGGGACTGCCTGCTGACCAGTTGCAGCAATTACAGGCTAATGTGGCCATTGGTTATGCGGTGACTTATATCTTTGGTTCATTAGGCGCGATCATTATCTGTATGAACTTGCTGCCGAAAATCATGGGTCGTGATATTCGCGATGATGCGGTAGCTGCTGAAGCTGAACAGCTGAAAGGTGCAATGGCACTGGAAGGTAATCAGGGTATGGCGATTACGCAGATGGTAGGTCGTATCTATGTAGTGGAAAATGACATTCAGAAATCCATTAAAGATATTGAGCTGGACAATCTGGGTATTACCATTGAGCGCATCAAACGTCACGGTAACTTAATTGATTGCACACCGTCTACAGTGCTGAAAAAAGACGACATTATTCTGATCGTAGGCCGCCGTGAAGCAGTGGCTGCTGTTAGCACGTTGTTTGGACGTGAGCTGGATTCTGAACAGGGTCTGGAAGTGATTGTGGATACCAAAGACGTGGTCTTCCGCAACCCTGATTATGCCAACAAAACCATGGCTGAAATCCGTTCCAAAGTGCATTCCAGTGACCACGATTTTGAAATTCAGCATGGTATATATCTGATTGCCCTACATCGCAACGGTGAAAAATTGGATGTAACACCGGATACCGAATTCAAACTCGGTGATGTGATGACCATCTATGGTTCTACCAGTGATATTAATCGTGTTGTTCATATTATTGGTGCGCCAATTACAGTGAACAGTAAAACCGACTGGGCTTATCACGGTCTGGGTGTGGTACTTGGCCTGATTATTGGTTGGGTAGTTGTCCGTGTAGGCAATATCCCGATTACGCTTGGTGCAGGTGGCGGTGCGCTGTTGTCTGGTCTGTTTTTCGGCTGGTTACGTGCTCGCAAGCAGACGTTTGGCAATATGCCGGTAGCTGCTTCCCAGTTCATGAAAGATTTCGGTCTGGCTGGATTTGTGTCTGTAGTAGGTTTGCAGTCTGGTTTACAGGCAATTACCACAATTAAAGAACATGGCCTGACCCTGTTTTTGATTGGTGTTGTGGTAACACTAGTTCCGATGATTCTTGCAATTTTCTTTGGTCGCTATGTGCTGCGTTATGACAACGCTGCAATCTTTGCCGGTGCGCTGGCTGGTTCACGTAGTGCCAATCCTGCATTTGGTGAAGTATTGGATAAAGCAGGTAATGCCATTCCGACTACTCCATTTGCCGTTACATATGCATTAGCCAATGTGTTCCTGACACTGTTAGGTCCATTGATTGTGGCTCTTGTTTGATATGTGCTTTTAACTTCTTGAGGAAAATGTTATGACTTCAAAACATGATTTTGAAAAATATGCTAATTTAAGCCCATTTGAATTGAAAAATCATTTGATTGATTTGGCACAGAGCCGCAACGACCGCATGATGCTGAATGCTGGCCGTGGTAACCCCAACTTTCTGGCTACTTTGCCTCGTAATGCATTTTTTGAATTAGGTCTGTTTGCTACTGAAGAGTCTGAAATCTCTTTCTCTTTCTTAGACCAGAATATCGGCGGAATGCCATTTAAAGATGATTTGATGGCTCGCTTCGACGATTTTATTCGTCGCAACCGCCACAAACCTGGTGTGGACTTCCTGAGTAAAGCCATGTCTTACGTGCGTGACCAGCTTGGCTACAATCAGCATCAGTTCTTGCTGGAAATGACTGAAGGCATTCTGGGCTGCAACTATCCCGTACCAGACCGCATGCTGCGTTTGTCTGAAGAAATCGTTAAAACCTACGTTCTTGAAGAAATGGGTGCCAAAACACTGGCTAACGATGATATCGACTTATTTGCCACTGAAGGTGGTACCGCCGCTATGGCCTATATTTTCAGCTCGCTGAAACAGAATGGTCTGATTCGTAAAGGTGACAAAATTGCTCTGGGTGCCCCAATTTTCACGCCATATCTGGAAATTCCAGAACTGAATGATTACGAACTGGAAGAAGTATTAATCAATGCTGATCCGAAACTGGACTGGCAGTATCCTGAAAGCGAACTGCGTAAACTAGAAGATCCTTCCATCAAAGCATTCTATCTGGTTAATCCGTCCAACCCACCTTCAGTGAAAATGGACGACCGCAGTCTCCAGATTATCGCGGACATCGTGAAAAAACGTCCTGATTTGATTATCTTGACTGATGACGTTTACGGTACTTTTGCTGAGAACTTTGAGTCTCTGTTTACCATGTGTCCGTACAACACCATTCTGGTTTACTCTTTCTCCAAATACTTTGGTGCAACCGGTTGGCGTCTGGGCGTAATTGCCATGGCCAAAGAAAATGTACTAGATAAGAAAATTGCAGAACTGCCGGAAGAAGAACGCAAAATTCTGCATGAACGTTACTTGTCTATCACTCCGGAACCAGAAAAACTGAAACTGATTGACCGTATGGTAGCTGATAGCCGTGCTGTAGCGCTGAACCACACTGCTGGTCTGTCTACTCCGCAGCAGGTACAGATGGTACTGTTCTCTTTGGCCGAAATGATGGATACCAAGAAACAGTATAAAGACGCATTGATGGCTCTGATTCGCAATCGCAGCGCCGCTATGTACAAACAGCTGGGTATCAAACACGAGTTCAACGAAAACAGCGTAGATTACTATACTCTGGTGGATATGGAAGATACTGCCCGTCAGTTGTATGGTAACGAGTTTGCTGAATGGGTAGTTAAAACCAAAAACCCAAATGAACTGCTGTTCAGAATTGCAGATGAATCCGGCGTAGTATTGTTACCTGGTAAAGGCTTTGCGGTACGTCACCCATCTGGTCGTGTATCTCTGGCCAACCTGAACGAATACCAGTACAAAGCCATCGGTGCTTCACTGCATAAACTGGCTTGCGAGTATTACGAAGAATTTAAAGCCAGCAAATAATTAATTTTGTTTGAGCTTTAAATCAGCGCCGTACTTTAGAAAGTACGGCGCTATTATGTTTGCCTTTATCATGCACAGCTTTTGTTTTAACTAGGATATTAGTATAGTTTAGTATAATTATTTAGCTGATTTATATGGAGGAGAACAGAATGCGAGTACATATTATTGTGCACGAAAATTTTGAGCAACCGGCAGTATGCCTCGAATGGGCGCAAAATAGGGGGCATACAATTTCGTTATCTGCTATTTATCAGGGAGATAAAGTGCCAACATCTGCCGATGGTTTTGATATGCTCATTATTATGGGTGGGCCTCAGTCACCACTAACTACAATACAGGATTGTGCCTATTTTGACAGTGCCGCTGAGCAGCACCTTATCCGCCAAGCCATTGATAATGGTAAAGCAGTACTGGGAATTTGTTTGGGAGCACAATTAATCGGACAAGCGCTGGGCGGTATGGTAGAAAGCAGCCCTAATAAGGAAATCGGTAACTTTCCGATTCAGCTTACAGCGGCAGGTTTAGCCGATGAGATGATAGAACATTTTGGTCAGGAATTGACTGTGGGTCACTGGCATGGAGATATGCCTGGACTACCCCCACAGGCACAGATTCTAGCTTATAGTACTGGTTGTCCACGCCAGATTATCCGGTTTGCGCCAATAGCATATGGATTTCAGTGTCATCTTGAATTCAACCGCGCAGCAATTGAATCATTAATTCCCCACTCAAAGGCTGATTTGCAGCATGCCGGACAGTATCCGTATATACAGTCTGCTTCTGAAATTTTGGAATATGATTACGTACCCATGAATCAGAAACTGTATGTTTTTCTGGATAAATTATTGCATAGATATCAGACACTGAAGCATTAATACACAGCAAAATGCTTAAACCAGCTCTAAGCCTTGTTGGTAAAAAAACGGTTGATTGCGTTTTGAGCCTGTTTTTTCAAAGCTGGTGTGAGAGCAGTTTGTAGTTGTTTGCATACCATAGCAATAACGGCAATATCGTCGGTGAAACCAAGCGGCCCTAGAAAGTCTGGTATGAGGTCTATTGGGCTAAGAAAGTAAAGCAAGGCACCTAGAATCAACATTTTACTGCGTAAAGGCGTATGTGGAGATTTAAGTAGCAGAAATAAAGAGTACAGCTGTATAACCACCGGTTTGCCCAAACGCAAAGCATTTCTGGACAGTTTGGCAAAAAAGCTCTGCTCATTAACCCATCCATGCAGATTGACCACACTTTTGGAAAAAAACTTCATGGCATTGTGTTTTCTTAATAATGGATTTATTTTAAATTTGACGGTGATAAAACCACTTTTACTCGTGCTTGATGGCGTTGCTGGTAAAAACGGACATCAAACCACCAAAAAGCCGATTTTTTTACTGACCAGAATTGTTGTGGCAGCCAGACACCATTAAGAAGATAAGCACAAAACTGGCCAATCCATGGCTGATGTCCTACCCATATCTGAGTGGATGCAGGGGGCTGCTGTTGCAGAAATGTGGCTAGATCAAGCGGGTGGCAGTCCGGATTGAATAATTTGTTTACAGTAAACGGCTGCTTCAGATAACGAGCAGTTTGCTGAGACCTGACAGCTTCTGAACAGTAAATTTGACGATTATCCGGCAAATGCTGACGCAGCCACTGCGCGCTCAGCTTTGCTTGCAGTTGGCCTTTAGTGGTGAGTTTGCGTGCCATATCCTCCCAGTTATCCTCGGCTTCGGCATGGCGCCATAAAATTAAGTCCATATCTTACTCCTTTGGATTATGGTGTCTGAGTGCAGTGTACTGTTATGCTTATGTTACAATTGTTTGGTTTCCATTCTCAGTTTGATAGTAGAGCTAACCAGATGGTCTGGCAATGTCACTCGGGCTATCTTTGTATTTTTTAATCAAGCATTAACATTGGAAGACTAAACTGGCGTGAATCGATTTTCTGTAGAAGAAGGTAAACTGCGGCAGAATCAATGCTTGCGGCTGGCTGACCGTCTGCAAGTTTATATGCAGTTAATGCGTATAGACCGTCCTATCGGCACATTATTGCTGCTCTGGCCCACGTGGTGGGCACTGTGGATTGCAGGTAATGGCCATCCAGACTGGCTAACGGTATTGGTATTTACTATTGGTACTTTTTTAATGCGCAGTGCAGGCTGTGTGATCAACGATTATGCCGACCGCGACTTTGACGGTGCGGTCGACCGTACCAATCAACGCCCGTTTGCTTTGAAAAAAGTGAGCAAAAAAGAAGCGCTTTTGCTTACGCTGGTGCTGTGTGTTTTGGCTGCACTGTGTCTGTTGCCACTTAATCGGCTTACTTGGTTGATGAGTATACCGGCTTTGTTTTTGGCTATGACTTATCCCTTTACCAAGCGCTTTTTTCCGCTGCCGCAACTATATCTTGGCCTTGCATTTTCTTTCGGTATTCCGATGGCTTTTGCAGCAGTGAGCAATCAGGTACCCATGATTGCATGGGTATTACTCGCAGCCAATACATTATGGACTCTGGCCTACGATACCATTTACGCGATGGCAGATAAGGAGGACGACCTGAAAATTGGCATCCGTACTTCTGCTATCACTTTCGGGCAGCATGATATCACTGCAGTGATGTTGTGCCATCTTGGCTTTGATATATTCATGATTATTGCTGGCGGGATGATTCAGGCCAGTATATGGTACTGGCTTGCTTTGCCGCTGGTGCTGGTTTTACAGTATATACAGTGGCGGAATATTCGCACACGAGACCGTAAAATATGCTTTGCTATGTTTTTACGTAACAACCGTATCGGACTTATCTGGTTTGTAGGGCTATTGCTGCATTATTGGCTAGGCCATCCTTAATACATAACCGTCTATGCGATTAGAAGATAATATAATTGGGTAATTGATTAATAGTAATGGAAGAAATTGCACATCCTGTAGCTCAAGTGTTTAAGACCCGCTGCAATGAGCAATTTGATAGGAATAGAAAATGAGCATGAGTTTAATTGGGGATATATTACCGGTTTCACACGTGGTTCTCGATTTAAATGTTAGCAGTAAAAAAAGATTGTTTGAGGAAGCCGGAAAACTATTATCCGAGCAGGCCGGTCTGTCGCAAGAAGATGTATTTAACTGCCTGTTTGCACGTGAAAAACTGGGTTCTACAGCTTTAGGCAAAGGCGTTGCTATTCCCCATGGTCGAACTGGTACCGTAAAAGATACTGTAGGCGCGTTTTTCCGGCTGCAAACTCCCATAGCCTTTGATGCACCGGATGAGCAACCTGTAAACATGGTGTTTGTGCTATTAGTGCCGGAAAATGCTTCCACTAAACATCTGAATGTATTATCAGAGCTGGCAGGAAAATTTTCCCAGAAATCAGTTCGCAATGCACTTTTGTCTGCTACCAGTGCTGAAAGTGTGCGCGATATACTTGTTGCCGAAGAGCTATAAGGACAGACTTTTATGCCCAGCATATCGGTACGGCGTTTGTATCATGATAACCAGACTAAGCTTAAATTGGCGTGGTCTGCCGGCACTGCTGGCGCTGATAACCGCATCAGTATCGATGCTGATAAACCGGTATTGGCTCTTGTCGGCCATTTGAACTTTATCCATCCCAATCAGATACAGGTAATCGGTATTGCCGAAGTTGAGTATTTGAATAAGATTGAGGCCGGAGAAATCAAAACTACCCTCAATGAATTATTCGACCTTACCATGTCTTTGATCATTGTGGCTAATGATTTACCCGTGCCTTATATGTTGCGTGATTATTGTCATACGCATAATGTGCCACTGTTAACATCGAAAACAGAAAGTCCCTTCCTGATGGATGTGCTGCGCATCTATCTGCAACGGGTACTGGCTGCCTCAACTGTTAAATACGGTGTTTTTTTAGATGTATTTGAAATCGGCGTACTTATTACCGGCCAGTCTGGACTAGGAAAAAGCGAGCTGGCACTGGAGTTAATATCCCGTGGCCATGGTCTGGTCGCAGATGATGCCGTAGAACTGTACCGCATTGGGCCGGAAACGCTGGAAGGGCGTTGTCCTGCCATGCTGAAAGATTTTTTGGAAGTGCGTGGGCTAGGCGTGCTCAACATCCGTGCCATTTTCGGTGAAACCGCCGTGCGCCCGAAAAAACAGCTACAGCTCATCATCAATCTGGCACTTGCTGATGATAGCCACATGCAACGAATGGATCGTCTGAGTATCAAAAGTGAAACTGAAAGTATTCTGAATGTCTCTATCCGTAGTGTGACCCTACCGGTGGCCGTAGGGCGCAATCTGGCCGTTTTGGTGGAAGCTGCAGTAAGTAATTTTATTTTACAAATGAGAGGTAAAGACAGTACCAAGGAATTTTTGGATCGTCATAATTCAATGCTGAAAGAGGATGCGGTGAATCATGAGGATAATATTGATTAGCGGATTATCCGGTTCTGGAAAATCTATTGCTTTGCGTTTGCTGGAAGATGTTGGCTTTGTCTGTGTGGATAATCTACCGGTTAAGCTATTACCCGGTCTGATTGAGCATTATGCCGCTAGCCAAACAGCTCAATTGGGTGTAAGCGTAGATATTCGCTCACGCTTTAATCCAGCAGAAGTGTTAGAGCTAGTAAAAAGATTGCGGCAGCTAGGGCATCAGGTAGATCTGCTGTTTTTAACTTCATCGGTACCTGTTTTGCTGCGTCGTTTTTCAGAAACGCGCCGCAGCCATCCTCTGGCGAAAGAGCACCAGACACTGAATGAAAGTGTCGCTGCCGAACAGCAATATATGTCTACATTACAAAGTTTCGCTTATGTAATTGATACTTCTTTGCTCAACGTACCTCAGCTGCGCCGTCAAATACAGCAATGGCTGAATCTGCCGGTGGCTCCCCTGCGAGTGGTACTTGAATCTTTTGGCTATAAATATGGAGTACCAGCAGGACTGGACTTTGTCTTTGATGTTCGGTTTCTTCCCAATCCTTATTACGATTTTGATTTGCGTCCTTTCACCGGACTGGATGAACCAGTAAAGGATTTTTTTGCTCGCCAGCCGGTCATGGCAGAAATGATTGCAGATTTATCTGGTTTTTTATGCCGCTGGCTGCCCGAAATGGAAAAGGAAAGCCGCAGCTATGTTAATATCGGCATTGGTTGTACCGGTGGGCAGCATCGCTCTGTATATATTGTTCAGGCACTCGCACAGCAGCTTAATGCATATTCGGTAATCGTTCGGCATCGGCAGCTGGAATTGAGAAAAAATTCTCAAAAAACGGTATAATAAGTACAGTGAATTATTCAGGCAGCCTGAAATCAGGCTGCCTGTGTGTTTTCTGTGTTGGATTTTTAGCAGACAAGGACAGTTTATGGCGATTCAATGGTATCCCGGGCACATGAATAAAGCCAAAAAAGCCATTGCCGAGCGTATTAAAAGTGTGGATATGGTCATTGAGGTACTGGATGCACGTTTACCGGCTTCAAGTGCCAATCCATTGCTGGCCAAGCTAGCTGCCGATAAACCCAAACTGAAAATACTTAATAAACAAGATTTAGCCGATCCAGAGCGTACTGAGCTATGGCTGACCGACTATCGCGCCCAGCCTCATACCAATGTACTGGCACTGGATGCATCAGAAAAACAGGCAGCAAGTAAAATCATTGCAGCGTGCCGATCGCTGGTACCCAATCGCCATGGGTTAGACCGTCCGTTAAGAGTGCTTATTTGTGGTATTCCTAACGTAGGCAAATCCACATTGATTAATGGCATGCTGGGTAAGCGCAGTGCCAAAACCGGCAATGAACCAGGTATCACCAAGGCAGAGCAGCGGCTAATATTGGCAGATGATTTCTGGTTGTATGATACCCCCGGTATGCTGTGGCCTAAAATCATTGTCGAAGAAGCCGGTTATAATTTGGCCGCTAGTGGAGCAGTGGGACGCAACGCACTAGATGAGGAAACAGTGGCACTTGAATTACTGGATTATCTGCGCCGCCATTACCTTTCTTTACTGCAACTGAGATATCAGGCAGATTTGAGTGAAAGCCCGCACTGGCGTGATGATAATTGGCTAGAATGGATTGGTAAAAAACGCGGTGCCTTATTAAGCGGTGGCCGCATTGATTACCAGAAAGCAGCTGAGCGTGTGCTCACCGATTTTCGCGATGGACTGATAGGCCGAATTACATTGGAAACCCCAAACCAATGGGTAGTGTGGCTGAAAAAAGGACAAATGCAGGAAGCTCAGCTAAAAGCCGAGCGTGCAGCCAAAAAAGCTGCACGGAAAAGTTGATTTCTTTTCTAGATCTTATCATGCCTGCACTGACAGCGTAGGAACTCATGGCTATGAATCATACAGTCTCTATCGAAGCTTTGATTGAAGCTGCTTTACTCACCCAAAGTGAGGCACTGAGCGAGAAGCAATTGTGCTCACTCAGGGAGCCGCCATTATCTGCAGATGAACTGACTAGTGTATTGTCTCATTTGCAGGAGTGTTGGCATGAACGCGCATTGAATTTGGTGCATTGTGCCGAAGGTTGGCGGTTTCAGGTCACACCGGTAGCATATCCGTTGCTGGCCAGTCTGGATGTGCAACGCACACCGCGCTATTCACGTGCAGTATTGGAAACACTAGCAATAATTGCCTATCAGCAGCCGGTTACACGTGGTGATATAGAAGCAATACGTGGCGTGGCTGTTTCCAGCAATGTGTTACAAACATTGCAGGATCGTGGCTGGATAGAGATTATCGGACAACGCGACAGTGTAGGGCGACCCAACTTATGGGCCACTACCGCTACATTTTTAAGTGATTTACAGCTGGAAGATTTAAATCAGCTGCCACCTTTAACCGAATTGGGTGAACTGGTTTTACCTGAATTAAGTGAACCTGCGGAAGTTTCAACAACCGCAGAAGAACCGTCGGATGACGGATCGGGAGTTTAAACATGAGTCAAGCCAACAAAAAATTAACCAAGCGCCAGATACGCGATGGTGTGGCCTCAAAGAGTAATAAAGTCAGCAGTAAAGGCCGGCAAAATAATGAGATTAAAAAGGCTGCATCAGAACATAAAAATGCAACCACCAGAAAAAACACCGCTTTTGAACAGAAAGTGGATAACAAAGCACGTATCCAGCGCGCCAGAAAGCTGGTGCAGCGCACACCCAGTCAAGATATATTGCAACGTTCCCGTATACTGAAAGAACAGCGTGTTAACCTGGAAAAAATGGAACCAGTGCGCTTGCAAAAAGCCCTGGCTGCTTCTGGAGTCGGTTCACGGCGTGAAATGGAGCAGTGGATCAGTCAAGGACAGGTGCGAGTAAATGGCAAAGTAGCGCAGTTAGGTGACAGAATCACGCCAGAAGATGAAGTCAGCGTAAGAGGTTCTGCGATTAATATTAAATGGCCAGATCGCCTGCCGCGCATCATGGTGTATTACAAGCAGGAAGGCGAGATTGTCAGCCGTGACGACCCGCAGGGGCGAATTAGTATTTTTGATCGCCTGCCGCAAGCGGCCAGCAGCCGCTGGGTGGCAATTGGTCGTCTGGATATCAACACCTGCGGCTTACTGATACTGACAACTTCCGGTGAATTAGTGAATCGTTTTGCTCATCCGAGTTTTGAAGTTGAGCGTGAATATGCAGTACGCGTATTGGGTGAGCTCAGTGACGAGCAAAAACAAAACCTGCTGAATGGTGTAGAACTTGAAGATGGTATAGCAAAGGCTCAACATCTGTGGGAACAGGGTGGCGAAGGAGCCAATCGATGGTATAACATCATCATCAAAGAAGGGCGTAACCGTGAAGTACGGCGCTTGTTTGAAAGTCAGGGATTAACGGTAAGTCGATTAGTACGCGTACGCTTTGGCCCAATCTCCTTACCTAAACGTTTAAAACGCGGGCAGTATTATGAATTTAATGAATTTGAAGTTGCCGGTATCATGAAATGGGCAGGATTGTATCAATCTGATTATGCAAGAAAAAAATAGATTCTTGGCATAAATTCTGAGCTTATAAGCACCCTATTTTATGTTATATCTGATTTACCCATGCAGGAAATTATTTACATAATTTCCTGCATTGTTTGATTTTTATCAAGAAATTGTGTGATTTTTTATACAAATTAATCAAATGCTTTGTATTATTTTGCTAATCGGCGCAATATATAAGGTATATAAGCTTTTGCATTATTCGTCTGGTTGTCCACATTCAAGAAAATGGAGTCAGAATGATTTCACCGATGCAGGTGCCTGAAATTGAGCACCGTACATTTGAATTGACACATTACGATGGGGTAACACGCACCGTATATTGTACTGATGTAGAAACAGAATTTCCTGATGGGTGTCTGATTACTTCTACTACAGATTTAAAGGGAATAATTACACATGCCAATGAAGTATTCGTGCATATGAGCGGCTGGTCGCGCGAAGAGCTGATGGGTGCTGAACATTATATCCTTCGTCATCCCGACATGCCGAAAGTGGCTTATAAAGATTTATGGGATACCGTGCAAGAGGGTAAGAAATGGCACGGCTATGTTAAAAATCTGCGTAAAGATGGTGGATTTTACTGGGTATATGCAACAATTGTGCCTAATATAAGGGATGGTGTGATTCAGGGATATACCTCAGTGCGGCGAAAACCATCTCGCAGCAAGGTGCTGGAAATGCAAAGTCTGTATGAAGGACTAATGAAAGAAGAACGGGGTAATTCATGACCATTAATTTTCTGATTGCACCAGATTTTCCCCCTGAATTCTATGCTGGCTGGCATTTTCTTAATACCCGTCTGCAACGCCTAATTGATGCTCCAGTGCACCTGTTTATGGCCAGCAATGCTGAAGAAGAGCAGCAGGAAATTGACAAAGACAATGTTGATATTATCTATGCAAATCCATTTAATGCTTCTAAGCTGATTAGAGAGCTGGGTTATTTGCCGGTCGTTCGTCCTGTTAATCGTTTCGATGAAATGGTGATTGCCAGTGCGGCTGACAGTGAAATAAAATCACTTCAGGATGTCAAACCAAGTATGAAGATTTTATGTACCGAAAATTATGATGTCAAATTGATTGCTTTACGTCTACTAGAAGCAGTAGATATTGAAGAAAAAGACCTTACTTGGGTAAAAAGTGAATCATTTTCAGCAGTGGCTCGCGGTTTGATTCAGCACGAAGGTGATATAGGCTTATTTATGTCTTCTGCCTATCACAAGCTGACTTCAATTACACTCAGCCGCCTAAATTTATTGATTGAAAGTAAAATCAATGATTTATATCATATGATTTTGCTACATCCGCGGCATGCAGAGATGCTGGATACTTTACAGAATGCATTTACATCCATGCATGAAACACCGGCAGGAGAAATGCTGCTGGAAGATCTGGGTCTGAATGATGGGTTTGCTGTTTTGAAGACAGAAGAAGTAGAATTATTGATCGACCTAATTGAAACATTACGCGATTAAACCTGCTACAACCATTTTTATTTTATAATTAAATACGCAACTTGTCAGACAACAGGTTGCGTTGTTTTTTGTAAGAGCAATGGTTATACGCGTGAGCAGTCCTGATATACAGACGAAAATATCTTTTCCCAGAATATTACTTGCCCCTATGCAGGGACTCATAGATGCCCCTATGCGCGATTTATTAACTCGTATAGGTGGCTTTGATATTTGTGTCACTGAATTTGTACGGATTACCCATACCATACACGGTAAGTCTATGTGGCTGAAATACATGCCAGAGTTGGTACAGAATAATCAGACTCAAGCCGGCACAGCTGTGGCTGTTCAGTTACTGGGTAGCCATGCGGAAAATATGGCTTTAAATGCATTGAAGGTAGTAAAATTAGGTGCCAACCATATAGATTTGAATTTTGGTTGTCCGGCTCCTACCGTCAATCAACATCAGGGTGGAGCCGTACTTTTGCAGTATCCAGAAAAAATCGAACAAATTGTTGCTACCGTACGTCAAAGTTTACCAGCAGAAATCAAACTGAGTGCAAAAATGCGACTGGGCTATGAACATAAAAATCTGGCACTAGAATGCGCTTACGCAATCGAACAGGGTGGTGCTGGTGAAGTCACCGTGCATGCACGTACAAAAACAGAAGGCTATCGACCACCCGCACACTGGGAATGGATAGGACGCATTCGCAAAGCTTTAAGCATTCCAGTTATTGCCAATGGCGATGTGTTTACTTTAGCCGATTATCATCAGATTCGCGAAATCAGTGGTTGTACCGATGTCATGCTCGGACGCGGTGCTGTTCAATGTCCGGACTTAGCCAGACAGATTGCCGCCACCAATCGGGGGATCAATCTTCCTGCTTTAACATGGACCGAAATTTTGCCATGGATTGAGGATTTTTTTAATGGCTGTTGTCAGCTACGAAATAGCCATGCCAATTATCCGGTGGCGCGTTTAAAACAATGGCTTGGCATACTCAGACTGCACTATGCAGAAGCCGGAGAGTTATTCATACAACTACGTAAAATAACGGCCATTGCCGACATTCAAAAAGAATTAAATCTACACACAGCAGAAAATGGAATTTCGGTATGAACTACAAAATTATCCAGTCAGCCAGTAATACCGAACTCAAGCATCTGTCGCGGTTAATTGCACAATCACATTATCGACGTCAGCACCGGCTTGCTGTAGTGGAGGGAATACACCTGATTCAGACATTTATGCAGGCAGGTCACCCCATCCACACAATGTTTGTACCGCAAGTTCGTGCAAATGATTTTGAAATAGTTGCCTTAATGAGAGAGCTGCCGGCACGGCAAATTGTACTAGTTGCCGACCATTTGTTAGAGAAAATCAGCGATTTAGCTCACTCAAAAGAACCAATTGCCATCTTATCCCTGCCTACGCAGATTAAAGCACCTATAGATAACGATGTAGTTGTGTTAGAACGGGTACAAGATCCAGGTAATGTTGGTACAATTTTACGCAGCGCTCTTGCGGCCGGTGTTAAGCATATTGTGCTCAGTAAAGACAGTACTGACGTTTGGTCTCCAAAAGTCTTACGGGCCGCCATGGGTGCACATGCTTATCTTTCTATACAGACGGTTGCTGATTTGGATATTTGGCGTGCAGAATACGCTCATCCCTTATACGCTACCGCATTAAGCACTGCAGCCAGAAACTTGTACACACTGAATCTGACTCATCCTGTTGGCTGGCTATTTGGTAATGAAGGCAGTGGCTTAAGTGCAAAAATGCTACACAGCGCTACCGAGCATGTAATAATACCAATGATCGGACAAACAGAATCACTTAATGTTGCCATGGCTGCAACTGTCTGTTTATTTGAACAACAGCGTCAGCGACTGACGGCTGGCGGTACACTAAATTAACCAAATTATGTGTCGGGTACATGCAAATCAAAATTGTTCACATTTGAATAAGTCTGTTTACACCGATAAACACCGCGGACAAACAGCCAGTTTGATGTTATCCTGCAACTCTTCCAGAACGTGGATATATAAGACATTTCGAGCATGAATAAACGGATTTTAACCATTATTGCCGCCATCGTGGCTGTCATATTGCTTGTCGTACTCGCTTTACCTTGCTATTTAGGGGTAAAAACGCAGCAAAGCATGGATGAACAACGCGATTTACTGGCTAAAAGCTCTTTTTTAATTATCGATAAACAAAGCTATCAGCGTGGATGGTTTACCTCTACTGAAACCATGCAGATTCGCTTTAAACCAAGTTTTTTTGCTGGTATTCAGCAACAGCTTCCTGATAATGTGCGTACCGTATTACAACAGCCTATTACCGTGGTTAATCATGTACGGCATGGTTTATTTGCCGGCAGCATCCGGCCGGTACGAGCACATGTGGAAACAGAATTGCGCTTTACCCCGCAGGCACAGCAGATTCTGGCTCGTTTTTTCGGGCAGGAAGCTCCGGTTAAACTTGAAAACACCATCAATTTGAGCGGCAGCGGGCAGATGCATGTAGTGATACCTAAATTTAATTATGAAGAATTATCTGGTATTAAAATAAATTGGCAGGGCTTGGATTCTACTATTGATTACGCTGAAGATTTCAATAGTTATGACAGCCATACAGTCAGCCCTGGTCTGGACATGATTCTGTCGACCAAAGGCCGTGCTTCTTATCAGGATTTGCAGTTTACCAGTCATACTGAGCATGGAAAGACATCCTTGGCTCTTGGAAACAGTGACCTTAGCATAAAAGATATTACTTTTATTTGGAATGATACCGCTGACAACAACATCCGTCTGGATCAGCTGGTTAATCTGGTTACTAATCTGCAAATAGGTGCCTTTATCAGTCCGGCCGGCAATAATATGCCCACCAAAATCAATATTCAGAATTTGAAACTTTCTACATCCACCAAAGAGCAGGATCAATGGATTAATAGTCAGGGTAAATTCGGCTTTGAAAGAATGCAGTACGGCAATGATGTCTATGGCCCTCTGGATATTGATGCAGCCGCAGAACATTTGGATGCAGCCAGTCTGGTAGCCATCAATAACAAAATTACTCAGCTATCTACCCAGAACCTGAATAATGATCAGCTACGCGCAGCCATTGTTTCTGCCGTACGAAACGAAGGATTGGGTTTGTTTACGCATGATCCTTTAATCAAACTCAATACCTTTAAACTGCAAATGCCACAGGGATTGATTGATATTCATGGTAATCTTGGTTTTAAAAATCTGCTTGCATCTGATATGCAGCAACTGAGCACCATGCTGAATAAAACTGAATCCGAAATGGATTTCGCCATACCGCAGGCAATAATGGAAAATTTTGCCATAAGTCAGGCTAGAGCTTTGTTTACTGTTGATGCCAGTGCTGGCGGTGCAGAAGCGCTAGAGGATATTGACCAGACCATACGTCTAATGATTGATAGTGCAATTAAATCCATGCAGGCAAAAGGCTACATTCAGGTGAGCAACGGTATTGTGAAAACCCATCTGAAATTAATCAATGGCAAAGTTTACCTAAACGGCAAAATGTGGAATATAGAGCCGGAGCCAGAAACCGAACCTGATTATGCTGAACTGCCAGCTGCATCTGCAGTAGCCGCTAGTACAAGCCATTAGACTGTTACTTTAGTCATAATCAACAAACCCTCTTTATCTTTTTAGATAAAGAGGGTTTTGAATTAAGATTATTTATAAAAGTACTGATATTTGTAATGCTTCTGAATATTGCACTGTTTTACTGTCCACGTAAAAATAAAGCATCTAAATCTTGCAAGCGCAATTTTACCCATGTCGGACGGCCATGATTGCACTGATTAGCACGTTCAGTCTTTTCCATATCCCGCAGTAATGCATTCATTTCTGGTAAAGTTAATCTACGTCCAGCACGAACTGAACCATGGCAAGCAAGAGTAGAAAGAATTCGATTTTCACGTTCTTTTACTACATCACTGCTGCCAATAGTTATCATATCAGCCAATACTTGCTGAACTAGTTGCTGAATATCACTTTTTATCAACATGGCCGGAACGGAATGCACCACCAGCTGCTGGTTATTCTCAATCTGAATGTCTAAACCATATTCCCGCAGCGAAATAGAATAGTCCTCTGCTGTAGCCACTTCTTCATTGCTCGCTTGAAAGCGTACTGGAATGAGTAATGTCTGACTACTTACTTTACCTGTAGCATCGCGTTGTTGTTTCATCTTTTCATAATTCACTCGCTCAGCAGTAGCATGCATATCTACCAAAATGAGTGCCTCTTCAGCTTGAGCCAAAATATAAATATCCAGTAATTGAGCAATGGCATAGCCCAATGGCGGAATTTCCGTATCATTTACCGTTGTCTGCTGCGTTGTTGAAGCAGTTGCTACACCTCGAGCCTGTTCCCACATTACGAGTTCACTATCTGCTTCCGACTCAAAATTGGCCGCTATAGAATTGTCTGTCGTAGACGGTTCCTGTTTATATAGCTGCGCATAAGTGTTCAGAGCAGCTTGCGATTCTCTTAGACTCAAGTTACGGTGCAGTGGCGTATGGCTACGCTGATAAGGAGCCGGAGTCTTCTGTAAATTGCTTTTATTTTCAGAATTTGCAAATAGCTGCTGTACATCAGCCGGTTGCTTTTGCATGATGTCAGCCAGTATGGTGGCTGGTTGCGAAACTGATTCGGTTTGAGCGGCATTTGTTGCCGCCAGACATTTATTCAGAGCATGGAAAATAAGCTGATGTACGGCCTGACTCTGCCGGAAGCGTACTTCCGATTTAGTAGGGTGCACATTGGCATCTACCTCTGTTGGAGGCAGAGTTAAAAAAAGCACGAATGCCGGTGTGAGCGCCTGATGCAAAACATCGTTATAAGCTTGTTTTACAGCATGTAAGATGATTTTGTCACGTACAAAGCGCTGATTAACAAATATATATTGCTGACTGGATTTTCCCTGCATAAAGGTCGGTTTGCCAATCAGCCCATACACACGCATGGTATTCATGCTTTCGTCCACATTTAGACTGGCAGCCGCAAAATCTGTACCCATAATAGCGGTACAGCGCTCAAACAGCGATTGAGCTGGCAGATTAATAACATCTTTGCCATTATGCTGCAAATCAAAAGCTACATCAGGATGTGCCATCGCCAGACGCTCAACCATAGTGCGGCAATGGGCAAATTCGGTACCTGCAGATTTGAGAAATTGTCGTCTGGCCGGAGTATTGAAAAAGAGCTCCACTGCTTCTACTGTAGTACCAGCCGCATGAGCAGCAGCTTTGATAGGGCTGAGCCGGCCATCTTCTGCGTATATCTGCGTGGCATGGTTGGCATCAGCAGTGCGACTGGTTAAGGTCAGACGGCTTACAGAAGCGATGCTGGCCAGACCTTCACCGCGAAAACCCATGCTCATAACTTTTTCCAAATCTTCCAAACTGCCGATTTTACTCGTGGCATGGCGATGCAGAGCAAGCGGTATATCGGATTCACTCATGCCTTGTCCATCATCTGTCACACACAAACGTTTGATACCACCAGCTTCCAGTTTTATATCAATATGGCTAGCACCAGCATCGAGACTGTTTTCAATAATCTCTTTTAGCGCATTGGCCGGACGTTCAATTACCTCACCGGCAGCTATCTGGTTGATTAAATGATCTGATAACAGATGTATCTGGCTCATATTTTTCCTGTAAATAGTTATTCAGCAGCAGATGAAGAATTATTTGTTTGTGCCTTTGCCCAGCTTATGGCGCATGATTTCAATAATTGCCGGTAGCAGTGAGATAGCAATAATGATTATCAGGGCCAAAGATAGATTCTCTTTGATGAACGGCAGATTGCCAAAAAAATAGCCTGCATATGAAAAGAGCACCACCCAGAGAATAGCACCAATACAGTTATAGCGAAAAAAATGACCGTAATGCATGTGCCCCATACCGGCGACAAAGGGGGCAAAAGTGCGCACAATCGGGACAAAACGAGCAATAATTATGGTCTTTCCACCATGTTTTGCATAAAACTCCTGAGTTTTGTGCAAATAAATCTGCTTAAATATCCGCGACTGTGGATTGGCAAACAGATGTGCACCGAATTTCTGACCCACATAAAAATTAACTGCGTCGCCAATAATAGCTGCCAGCAGTAATAACACTACCATACAATGAATATTCATTTCCCCGACGGCAGCAATACCACCAGCAGCAAACAACAATGAATCACCAGGTAGAAAAGGGGTAACCACCAACCCCGTCTCACAAAATATCAACGCAAACAGAATCACATAAATCCAGACACCATATTGAGAGACAATAAATTGCAGGTGCTGGTCAATATGTAAAATAAAATCAATCAGAGCAGAGATAATATGCATATGCTAAGGCGGCAAAATAAAAGGGGGTATTTTAACGCAAAGCTTTCCGCGAAAGCAGGAATATGCATGCTAAAATCAAAATCATGACAACCAGCCCCTAAATTGAGGCTGATACACATTAATTTAATCTACAGAATAAACTATGAGCCAATATGTGTACTCCATGCTGCGCGTAAGTAAAACCGTGCCGCCACAGAAACAAATTATCAAAGACATTTCCTTGTCGTTTTTTCCAGGCGCCAAAATTGGCCTGCTGGGTCTGAACGGTGCAGGTAAATCCACTGTACTGAAAATCATGGCCGGTGTAGACACCGAATTTGAAGGCGAAGCCATTCCAATGAGTGGCATTAAAATCGGCTATTTACCACAAGAACCCCAACTGGACGCTAATAAAACTGTTAGGGAAGAAGTTGAATCCGGATTGGGCGATGTGGCTACCGCGCAAAAGAAACTGGAAGAAGTTTATGCTGCCTACGCCGAACCGGACGCAGATTTTGATGCGCTGGCTGAGGAACAGGCTCGTTTAGAGGCCATCATTTCAGCAGGTGCTGGTGACAATATAGAGCATCAGCTGGAAATTGCTGCAGACGCCTTACGGCTGCCGGAATGGGATGCCCTTATCGGCAATCTCTCTGGTGGTGAAAAACGCCGTGTGGCTTTGTGCAAACTACTATTGAGCAAACCAGACATGCTTTTGCTGGACGAACCTACCAACCATCTGGACGCCGAATCCGTAGAATGGCTGGAACAATTTCTGGTTCGTTTTCCTGGTACTGTAGTAGCTGTAACGCACGACCGTTATTTTTTGGACAATGCTGCTGAATGGATTCTGGAATTAGACCGCGGTCACGGCATTCCATGGAAAGGTAACTACAGCTCATGGCTGGAACAAAAAGAAGCCAGACTGGAACACGAAGCCAAAGCCGAAGCAGCGCGAATAAAAGCTATGAAACATGAGCTTGAATGGGTGCGACAAAATGCCCGTGGGCGTCAGGCCAAGTCCAAAGCTCGATTGGCACGCTTCGAAGAAATGAGTAACTACGAATATCAAAAACGCAATGAAACGCAGGAAATCTTTATTCCTGTAGCAGAGCGTCTGGGAAATGAAGTTATCGAATTCGAACACGTCAGTAAAAGTTTTGGCGACAAATTACTAATTGATGATTTGAGTTTTAAAATCCCGCAGGGAGCCATTGTCGGCATCATTGGACCAAATGGAGCTGGTAAGTCCACATTATTCAAACTGATTACCGGACAGGAACAACCAGATCAGGGACAAGTGAAGATTGGTCAGACTGTTAAACTTTCTGTTGTAGATCAGAGCCGGCATGGCCTGCATGAAGATAAAACCGTTTTTGATGAAATTGCCGAAGGCAGGGATATTTTACAGGTAGGACAGTTTGAAATACCGGCACGAGCCTATCTAGGAAGGTTTAACTTTAAAGGGAGTGACCAGAGTAAAATCGTCGGCAAACTCTCCGGCGGTGAGCGCGGTCGGCTGCATCTGGCAAAAACTCTAATTTCTGGCGGCAACGTGCTTTTGCTGGATGAACCCTCCAATGACTTGGATGTAGAAACCCTGCGCGCACTCGAAGATGCTTTATTAGAATTTGCTGGCTGTGTACTAGTGGTATCCCACGATCGTTGGTTCCTCGACCGTATTGCCACCCATATATTAGCGGCAGAAGGCGATTCGAAATGGGTCTTCTTTGATGGCAATTATCAAGAATATGAAGCAGATAAAAAACGCCGTCTGGGTGAGGAGGGGGCCAAACCCAAACGTATCCGTTATAAACCGGTTACCCGCTAATTAGCTTTGGCCGGTTCAGCGATCACAATAAATCTATCCTGGCCGGCCTTTAGTTTATAGGCATATTAAATCCATTTATGCCTTTATCCAAAATCACATCAATGATTAATCAGCTCAAAAGCACTTGAAAAACGCTGGTTCAGCACCATTTTCTCATCCAATTTTATAGCATATTTACAGGAAAGATTGAGGCATTACATGGCTGAAGTTTATGATTCTTCTCCGGTGCAGCCAACAACTATGGCAATGTTGCCCCTACGCGACGTTGTTGTTTACCCGCACATGGTACTGCCCCTTTTTGTCGGGCGCGAAAAATCCATAGCAGCGTTGGATGCAGCTGTGGAGCATGACGAGCCCGTATTCTTACTGGCACAGAAAAATGCCGATACAGATGAACCACATGCAGAAGATATGTATGCAATGGGTACTGTAGCCAACATTCTGCAAGTACTCAAACTACCAGATGGCACAGTTAAAGTGCTGGTAGAAGGTCTGTATCGTGCACAAGTACAGTATATAGATGAGAGCGGACCTTACGCCGAAGCGCACATAGAAAAATGTGCCGACATCAATACCGATTCTCATGATGATGAAGCATTACGGCGTACATTGCTTTCCCAGTTTGACCAACTGGCAAAGTTAAACAAAAAAATTCCTGCTGAGGTAGTAACTACCATTCATGGGATTGAAGATTTAAGTAGACTTGCTGATACTATTGCCGCCCATTTGCAACTTAAACTAGATCAGCGTCAGCAAATATTGTCTATGATAAATGTTACAGCAAGACTGGAACATTTATTGCATCTGCTTGAATCAGAACTGGACATCCTTCAGGTAGAAAAACGTATTCGAGGCCGCGTCAAACGGCAGATGGAAAAATCTCAGCGGGAATACTATCTGAATGAACAGGTAAAAGCGATTCAGAAAGAGCTGGGTGAAGAAGATGATGATCTGGTTAATCTGGAAACTCAAATTCGTGACGCTGGCATGAGCAAAGAAGCTGAAGAAAAATGTCTTTCTGAATTCAAAAAATTACGCATGATGCCACCAATGTCAGCAGAGTCTACCGTAGTTCGCAACTACATTGACACTCTGCTGGAGCTTCCGTGGAAGAAAAAATCTAAAGTAAGCAAGGACATTGCCAAAGCAGACCTAATTCTGAATGCAGATCACTACGGATTAGAAAAGGTCAAAGAGCGTATTCTGGAATACCTTGCCGTACAGAAACGCATGAATCAGCTTAAAGGTCCTATTTTGTGTCTCGTAGGACCACCGGGTGTAGGTAAAACCTCACTGGGCGAATCCATAGCTAAGGCTACAGGACGAAAATATGTACGCATGGCATTAGGCGGTGTGCACGATGAAAGTGAAATCCGTGGCCACCGGCGCACTTATATTGGTTCCATGCCTGGTAAAATTCTGCAAAACATGGCCAAAGCCGGAGTGAAAAACCCACTGTTTTTGTTGGATGAAATTGATAAATTAGGTAATGATTTTCGTGGTGATCCAGCCAGTGCTTTACTGGAAGTGCTGGATCCTGAACAAAACCATTCATTTTCTGACCACTATGCAGAAGTAGAATTTGATTTGTCGGATGTAATGTTTATTGCCACATCCAACAGTCTTAACATCCCTTCTCCTTTGCTTGATCGCATGGAAATTATTCGTCTTTCTGGCTATACCGAAGACGAAAAAATCAATATTGCCATGAAATATTTAGTGGCTAAGCAAATCAAACAAAACGGTGTACGGGAAGGCGAAATCAGCATCGAAGAATCTGCAGTACGCGATATTATCCGCTATTACACTCGTGAAGCCGGTGTTCGCTCTTTAGATCGAGAAATAGCCAAAATTTGCCGTAAAGTAGTGATGAAACAGGCTGTTGCAGAAGAAAAACTTAGTGCCGGTAAAGCTAAAAAAACCAAAACCAAGCCTGAAGCAATCGTAATTAATGCTGATAATCTGCATGATTATCTGGGTGTTCGCCGCTTTGATTATGGCGTTGCAGAAAATGAAAACCGTGTTGGTCAGGTCACCGGGCTGGCTTGGACTGAAGTCGGTGGTGAGCTTTTAACCATTGAGGCAAGCAAATTTCGTGGTAAAGGCAATATTTTGCGCACCGGTAAGCTTGGTGATGTTATGCAAGAATCTGTTAGTGCTGCATGGAGCGTGGTACGTTCCCGGGCTGAAAGCTTAGGCATTGAACCTGATTTTTATGAGAAAAATGATATTCATGTTCATGTACCCGAAGGAGCGACCCCTAAAGATGGACCCAGTGCTGGCAGCGCCATCACACTGGCTTTGGTTTCTGCGTTTACCGGTATTCCGGTACGTGCAGATGTGGCAATGACTGGTGAAATCACTTTGCGCGGCGAAATATTGCCTATTGGCGGTCTTAAAGAAAAGCTGTTGGCTGCATTACGAGGTGGTATCAAACATGTGTTGATTCCAAAAGACAATGTCAAAGATTTGGAAGAAATTCCTGCCAACATCTGCGAAAAACTCACTATTCACCCAGTACAGTGGATTGATGAAGTGCTCAATCTCGGTCTGGCTTATCCGCCTACTCCATGGACAAGCGTGCCTGAAGAGGGAGTAATAGCTAAATCTGCGGCCAAGTCAACTACTAAAACCGTAAAACATTGATATGCAGCCATTCACCAACACTAATTGGTGAATGGCTTTGTTTTTGGCATGATTTAACCTTATGCAGCGGTGACGATGCTTGACATAAAGAATTTGGGCTTGTTATAAAGTAATCGTAATGTATTGTTCAGGTTCCACTGCACATATGGTTCCTGAAAATCAAATGAACATAACAACAGAAAGGGACTTTATTGTGAATAAGTCTGAATTGATTGAAGCCATTGCCCAAGAGGCTGATTTATCTAAAGCTTCTGCCGCCAAGGCTCTGGACGGTATGATTAGTGCTGTTACCCGCACTTTGAAAAGTGGCGACACAGTTACGCTGGTAGGCTTCGGTACTTTTTATGTTGGTGAGCGTGCAGCCCGTGCTGGACGTAATCCTAAAACAGGTGAACCGTTAGAAATCAAAGCAGCTAAAACGCCTAAGTTCCGTGCCGGTAAAGCACTGAAAGATGCTCTGTAATACAGTTTTATGTTTTAAATCAAGGCGGGATATCCCGCCTTTTCTTTTGTCTGTCGTTTTTGTGCATTAGCTGTACAAACAGCATGGTTGAGCCTCACAAAAAACGATACAATAGGCTTCTTTTATCTGCTTTAGAAAAGTTAACTGAATCTCATGTTCCACATTGTAGAAAAATATAGAACACCGGCTCAGATTATTCTCGGTGTGATTTGCTTGAGTTTTGTATTTGCCGGTGGTTACACACTCGCTGTTCCCGGTACAGATTACATCAGCAAAGTTGGCGACATTAAAATCAAAGTAAATGATGTTAATGATTTTCAGCGACGAATACAAAATGCTTCTGGGAATCCGGTAAGCAAAAAGCTGGTATATGATTCACTGGTGGATCAGGCATATGTGCAGCAGGGTGCAAATGATATGAATATCACTGTACCTATAGATCAGATAAAGCAGGTTATTGCATCTGATCCCAGTTTTCAGGAAAACGGAAAATTTGTAGAAGCCAAATATCGCGCTTTCCTGCAACAAGCAGGTATGTCTGAAGATGCGCTTATTGACGGTATGCGTAAACAATATGCCATGCAATCCATGCTTAATTTGATGAAAGCGGGAAATGTGGTCAGCGATGCTCAGGCCAAACAAATGGTAAATCTGTTACAGGCTGCTCGTGAAGTACAGACATTGACATTTCCTGCCGCTGATTTCACTCATAGGGTAGTAGTAGACGACAGCAAACTGAAAGCTTATTACGAAGCGAATAAGAAAAAATATTATTTGCCGCAGGCTGTCAAATATGAATATGTCCAGTTGTCTGCCATGGAACTTGGTGCTAAAGAAAGCGTGAGTGAAGCAGAGATACAGGAAGCCTATAATCAGATTCCGACTACGGCCTCAGCACCCAAACCGGCACTAGAGAACGTCCGTACGCAGCTGACACAGGAAATTCAAGCCCGTAAGGGTGCGGCTGTGGTAGCTAAATTAAAAGAAAATGTTAGTGACTTGGCTTTTAATAATCCGAAAACCTTGCAACCGATAAAAGACAAGCTAGGTTTAACGATTCATAAAATAGATCAGGTGTGGCTCACTCGAGACATGGCTAATAATAGTGGCATGCCCAAGGCGTTACAGGATGCATTATTTGGCAACGATGTTCTGGTTAAACGCTACAACTCTGAACCAATTGATATAGGCAATGGCAACTACTGGGTAGTTCGTGCTATCGATGTGCGTAAAGAACACCAGGCATCCTTTACGGAAATCAAAGCACAAGTTCAACAAGATTATGTGGCCGCAGAAAGCAAAAAATTGGCTTTAGCAGCAGCAAAGCAAGCTTTAAACAACGTTAGTACAAACGTCAATGCCAGTTTGAGCTGGTCGCAAACAGCTGATTTAACGCCGCAGCAGGCTGTAGCCATGATGTCTAAAACTGATTTTCAGAGCTGGATTAAAGCCAAACCTGTTAGTGGCAAACCTGCATACATTCTTTTGAGTGATCAGCAAAATCCAGTACTTGTAAAAGTTAATGCCATAAAACAACCACAGGATATGGCGAATGTTCTGCCGCAGGCAAAACAGGTAATCAGTCAGAATTTGGCACAGAATCTGGCCACCAGTAATTTGGCCTGGTTAAAGAGTCGTTATAAACTAAAACAAGGGGCACAAAAGCTGGATACAGCTGACGAGCAGTAATTTATACCATTGACCTTATAAATTTTATAAGGTCAATATTATTTGGGACACTGAATTTTTCTGTACTGCATGCAGTCTGAAACACTTCATGCAGATAAAGGATTGTTGTGTTGTATAACAGTTATCATGCTGTATCGGGTGAACTCCTATTTAGCCATACATGTCTGACAAAAACTGAATTTGATGTGCAAAGTCAGCAGCTCAGCCAGCGTCAATATGATTTTGCCAGTAAAAATGTTCAAACTCGTACACAGTATTTACTGAGCTTTGCATCCCGGCTTGAAGAGGCGCGAGACGAGCTGGCCTATCAGATTTGTATAGAGGTAGGGCGGTGTCTGCGTGAGTGTGAAGCTGAAATCACAAAATCGATAGCCCTTATCCGATACTACGCTCATCTGGCTCCAGAGCTGTTGGCGCATAAAACAATTGCTACACAGGCGAGTTTGAGTCAGGTACGCTTTGAACCGTTGGGTACGGTACTGGCAGTGATGCCCTGGAATTATCCAGTATGGCAAATTTTACGCTTTGCTATACCAGCCTTATGTGCTGGCAATGCCTGCATGGTTAAGCCCGCACCTTCTGTTGGCAAAATCAGCCAGATGCTGTTTGAATTGGTGGGTGAGGATTTACCTTTCCAACTAGTCTGGTTGGAGGAGGAAGATATTGAATATGCCATATCTCAGACACAGGCGCTGGCTTTCACAGGTTCTACCCATACTGGTCGGCATCTGGCGGCACTAGCAGGAAAACATCTGCGTAAATGTGTTATGGAGCTCGGTGGTAGTAATGCATTTATCGTGTTAAATGACGCAGATATTGAGCAGGCAGCTGCTGAAGCATGCTATTCACGCTTTCGGGACGCTGGCCAATCATGTAATGCAGCCAAACGCATTATTGTTCATGCTGATATAGCTGAAGAATTTATCGCAGCTTTTAAACGCCATTGTCAGAAATTACAGATGGGGGCTCCATGGTTGTCTGCAACCACACTTGCTCCTTTACATCGACAGGATTTGCGCGACAGTGTACACGCACAAGTGATGGATGCACTGGCACATGGCGCAGAATGTTTGCTGGGAGGAGAAATACCAGAAAATCTGCAGGGCTGGTTTTATCCCGCTACGATTTTAGATAAAGTTAATCGGCACTGCCGTGTATACAATGAGGAAGTATTTGGACCTGTAGCGCTCATTCTGAGAGCTGAAGACAGCGAACATGCCATAATGCTGGCCAATGATAATCCTTTCGGGCTTGGAGCCAGCATTTACAGCAATGATACAAATCATGCATGGCAGTATGCTGAACGCCTCAACGCTGGCAGTGTTTTTATTAACCGTCATACCAGCAGCGATCTGCGTTTGCCTTTCGGTGGCGTTAAAGATTCGGGTTTCGGACGAGAGTTGTCGGAATTTGGTATATATGAATTTGTCAATGTTAAAAGCTATTGGCAAAAATAGGCCATTTATTCAAATAGTAATGAATCTGTTTGAAAAATAATGTAATAATGATAGTAATAATTTTTATTGCATAAAATAATGATTCTGCTTAGTGAAAAGGGATATAAGTCATGTATGTAGCCAGACGTATTTACTGGTACGTACTCGCCGTAATACTCATTCTGATTGTGTTAGTGTGGCTGATATTTTCTCACACTCACAAAACTGTGTATTTTGATGCAAATGGTCAGATTGTAAACAAACAATCTGAAGCTCAATATGTACGTCAGTTTCATGATGATGGTAAAAAAATCGAAGTTCAGGATTTTTACTATCCAGACAAGAGCAAATATAGTGACAGCTATGCTTTACCGATAGATAAGCTGCAACAATTTATACCCGCAATGAAAGAGGGTAAATTGCAACTCTGGTATCCGGACGGCCAAAAAAAAATTCAAGGTAATTACAAAAACGGTAAACCTGTTGGAAAATGGCATACCTGGTATCCAAACGGCCAGATGGCGATTGAAATGAGCTGGCAGAAAGGGCAGCCTAGTGGCCGTACTATGAGCTGGTATGAAAACGGACAAAAGCGTGGCGAGCTGAATTTTATTAATGGCAAAGCTGAAGGGCGCTGGCAGCGCTGGTATCCGAACGGTCAGTTGAAACAGGATATGTATGTGCATCATGGTATCGTACAAACCATGACAACATGGGATGATAAAGGCCATTTGCTAGCCGATGTAGCCATCCACGAAAATAAAGTCAGTGGTGTGGTTTTGAGCTGGTATGACTCAGGGGCTAAAAAAAGCGAATCGGTTTTTGAGAAAAACGAACTAATGCGTAAAACCGAGTGGGATGAGGATGGTTTGGTTGTTGACCTGAATGACAACTAATCTAAATTTATAAAATTTATTTAAAATAAATATCTTTATGAAGTCCACAACGCGGATTGAATGCTGACTGACAAAATGGGCAACGGTGTTGCTGATATTGCGCATAGGTCAGAAGATGTCTACATTTACCACACATCACGGGTTTGCTGTTTTGCACCGGCATGGCAACAAACTTATGATTGCACAACTGGTCGTGACATTTGAAGCAGGCGTAATACAGTCTGCATTCTGCACATTGCAGCGCGGCAATGTCAAACTCTGTATGATAATGAGTGCAGCGACCACATGAATCGGTATCAATTCCAAGAATCATAGATATATTTATCAGCACACTAGCTCAGCAATTTAGATTAATTTTATTTTATCAGAATAGAGGCAACCTTTGGGCAGTAATTAAGACAGCATATAAAAAACTGATTTGGCAACGTGAAGTCTGAATATAAAAAACCGAATCTTAAGATTCGGTTTTTTTAGGACATTATCACATTACGCTTTACATGCGCTCAATCAAGGCTTTACCAAAAGCAGAGCATGAAACTTCTTTAGCGCCTTCCATCATACGAGCAAAATCGTAGGTAACAATTTTATCAGCAATGGCTTTTTCGATTGAGGCATTAACCAATTCAGCAGCCTCTTTCCAGCCCAGATGACGCAACATCATTTCAGCAGAAAGAATAATGGATCCTGGGTTAACTTTATCCTGACCAGCATATTTAGGTGCAGTACCATGGGTAGCTTCAAATACGGCATATTCATCAGAAATATTGGCACCTGGGGCAATACCGATTCCCCCTACCTGTGCAGCCAGCGCATCAGAAATATAATCGCCATTGAGATTCAGTGTCGCGATGACATCATACTCTGCCGGACGTAGTAGAATCTGCTGGAGGAAAGCATCCGCAATGCAATCTTTAATTACAATATTTTTACCAGTTTTCGGATTTTTAAATTCGCACCAGGGTCCTTCACCAATTAATGTAGCACCAAACTCATTTTTTGCTACTTCATAAGACCAGTCTCGGAAACCGCCTTCGGTGAATTTCATGATATTACCTTTATGAACAAAGGTAACGCTGTCGCGGTCGTTATCAATAGCATAGCGAATGGCCGCACGGGTTAAACGCTGAGAACCTTCTTTAGATACAGGTTTGATACCGATGCTGGAGGTTTGCGGGAAACGGATTTTGGTTACGCCCATTTCACCTTGCAGGAAATTGATAATTTTTTTGGCATCAGCTGTTTCAGCCATCCACTCAATCCCTGCGTAGATATCTTCAGTATTTTCGCGGAAAATAACCATGTTTACCTTGCTCGGGTCTTTCAAAGGTGAGGGCACACCGGTAAAATACTGCACTGGACGGACACATTGATATAAATCAAGCTGCTGACGGATGGCTACGTTCAGTGAGCGGATACCACCTCCCACGGGTGTAGTCATCGGCCCTTTGATGGCTACTTTATATTCTTTAATCGCTTCTAATGTTTCATCCGGCAGCCAAGTATTTTCACCATACACTTTCGTGGCTTTTTCACCGGCATAAACTTCCATCCACACAATTTTTCTTGAGCCGTTATAGGCTTTGGCTACTGCTGCATCAATCACGTCTTTCATTACCGGCGTAATGTCAACACCAATGCCATCCCCCTCAATAAACGGAATAATTGGATCATTCGGAATGGGTTGGCCGGAAACGATTTTGTGACCTTCAGTAGGCACTTTAATGTGACTCATGGTAACTCCTGTAATGTTACTTTTTCTGATAGATGACTACATATTTCAGTTTGTAGTCCGTCACAATGATTATCCTTTATTTTGTTAACTTAAGCCAGCAAAATGTAGTGCAATGTAGTCAGAAATATGTCTAAAGCCATTCAGACATATAGCAGGTATAGATCTGAATGTGAAGTATTAGCAGCTGTGTTCTGGACTCCATAAATCAGCCTGATACTCATGCTGATAAAAATCGCTGATCCCAAGACCAATCAAACGAAACAATGCCTCATCATCAGGCATTCGTTGCATCAGATCCTTCCCAGCTGCTACCAAGGCAGTTGCATCCGGCAGTGGTGATGAATAGGTTTGAGAACGGGTATAAATCTGAAACTGAGTATTTTTTAATTTCAAAGTAATGCAATTACCCTGAAGACCCTTTCGCTGCATATTTTGTACTAAAACCTCAGCCAGATCGGGCAGATGGCTAGCAATTTCTTGCAGGCTTTCATTATTTTCTAGCGTAATTTCAGTAGAAATCTGCTGTCGGTTGCGTTCTGGTGTAACTACACGGTCGTCACGGCCTTGTGCCAAATCAAAGAGGCGATAACCCCAGCGGCCGAAATGGTGTACCAGAACCGACATGCTTACTTTGCTTAAATCTCCAACAGTTTTCCAGCCTAAGGCATTCATTTTCTGCTCAGTTACTTTGCCGACACCGGGAATCTTGCCTAAAGGTAGATTGTGTAGAAAGTCTAATACTTGTACTGGCGCAATCACAAACTGGCCATTGGGTTTACGCCAGTCGGAAGCAATTTTGGCAAGAAATTTATTAGGGGCGATACCGGCAGAAGCTGTAAGACCCGTTTCTTTCAGTATAGACGCACGGATTTCCCGTGCAATATCGCGAGCATAAGGCAAACGACCTTTGTAATCGGTAACATCCAGATAGGCTTCGTCTAAAGATAAGGGTTCGATTTGGTCAGTATAGCGCCTAAATATATTGTGAATCTGACTGGATACAGCCCGATATTTATTAAAATCTGGTGGGATATAAATTGCCTGCGGGCACAATCTTTTGGCTGTTGTTACCGACATGGCTGAATGTAAACCATATTGACGTGCCGGATAGGATGCAGCACAGATAACCGATCTGGGACCATCCCAGGCCACCACAACAGGTTGGTCTTTTAGTTCAGGACGGTCGCGTAATTCAACTGAAGCATAGAAAGCATCCATATCTATATGGATTATTTTTCGTTCCGTCATATTAAGTCAATAAATACAAAAGGATGATTTACAATTTTTCAGATTTGTTTAGGCTATTCCTCGTAGGCTTATCTTTTATCACCGCAAATACCTACCATCTTATTGTAAGCAGGAATCTAAACCCGTATTTGAGAATAGTCTACAATTTTTACCAAAAATCAGTTTATCAGAATAAAAGTGCTGATATATAACCATTCATTGCTGTAAGGATAATAGCCGCTAGTACCAATGCAAATGTGTACAAAGCAGAATAGACAGTATTTTTCTGTAAAAGATTGAGATTGTTTTTACACAGATTATAAACTTTGGAAACCTGAATGAAATATAAAAGTATTCAGTTTAAGGTATTCTGGCCGATGTGATTTAAGATATTTTTTCCACTCAAATTAAACAGACACCAATATTCAGCAGAATTATTGGTGCCTGTCTGGAAAATCAATTAGCGCAAAGTGTAGCCGTTGAGGTATTTGATGCGTTCATTAGTCAATTGAGTATCGCATTCCAGCCGCAGAAATTCTGCATAAGTTGCTGAGCTTGCTTTAGCTCCACGTGCCTGACACTGACTGGTTTTATTAGCTATCCATTTTTGTTCTTCGTGCTGTAAGGTTTTGCGCACGGTGTCGTCCAGATTACGCCATAATGTGTTGATTACATTGTTAGCGTTACGGTTGTTGTCACGTGCCAGCTGTAGCTGACTAGCATTTATCTCGCCCTGTCTGGCAGCATTTTCAGAATTCCGACTCATTGCATTATCATTAGCCTGATTGTCGTTAATTACAGCTGCTGCGTGGCCGTTCAGAATGGCACTGGCCATCTGTGCAGACTGGCTTTGTTGGTCAACCGGTGTAACTTTAGCATTAGGATTATTAATTAACTCAATGGCGTCAGCTCGTTTATAGGTATGGCCATTAATCACTACTATATCCTTGATACCGTAGGGCAATAACGCGTTGCCCAGTACAGTACCTAAAGTCTGTATGCCAGCCAAATCGAAGTTAGTAGCCGCACTGGTCGCAGACGCTGCATTAGATGCAGCATTGCCATTAATGGTTACAGGTGAATATTGAATGGGTTTAGTAAACTCATTGTCATGCAAAACCACTTCATTGCCTTGCAATTGCTTATTCATGCGAGCAATAAAATCTGTTTTACCAAAAAGCAGTGGAGCATTGGTTTTAATCTGCTGCCAGATATTGGTAGGGACAGTTACTTTAAGTTCACTGCTGCAAACCGGATTACCATTTCCATCTTTATCTAATTTACCTTCAGACAAAGCAATATTTAATTCGCCGCCGGCACTGATTACTTTATCGGCATCAACATACTGACGCCTATCAGTCTGAGCAAATTGACGGGCATTGTTATCAATACCAGTGTGCAGAGTATCTTGGATCTGGTTGCGGATTTGTTCGGTGTTACAGCTTAGTTTTTCTGATGAATCATCGCGAGAACAGGCAGCCAGTGAAAGAATGCTGATAATGCTATATACGAGTACGCTTTTTTTCATGATTATTTCCTAAACAAACATGGATAAAATACAGACAACTCAATTACATATAACCCAAGTTCATTATGCTTCGTATGTAACCATTAATCATTTGATTTTACTAAAAAATACAAAAAAGCCTGAACATTGTTCAGGCTTTGGATAATCGAGGTGAAAATTAACGCAAACTATCAAGAATAGAATAAATTGGGCTTAGAATTGCTTCCCCAAGACGCAGAGAGCGCTGACCATTCCATCCGAAATCATCATCTGGCCACTGATTATTATCTTTAAATGGCATTTCCAAGGTGTATGCCAGACATTTAAATGTTTCACCGATATAGGAAGTAGCAATATTCAGATTGGCCTGACCAGCTGCATCTTTTTCATAGCCATATTTATCTTGAAAATCGGGACTGGCCACCAAAAAAGCCTGTTTGAACTGCTCCTGTAATTGATGCAAACGCTCATCAAAAGAAGGAATACCTTCATTACCAGAAAGGAATACGTAAGGAATAGATTCGTCACCGTGTATATCCAAAAACAAATCCACGCCGGTCTCATGCATTCTTTCGCGTACCAGATACACTTCGGGGCTGTTATGCATACTCGGATGCAGCCACTCACGATTCAAATTGGCTCCGGCGGCATTGGTGCGCAAGTTGCCCAGTACCGAACCATCAGGATTCATGTTGGGAACAATATAAAAAGTAGCTCGATCCAGCAAGGCTCTTGCTGTCGGGTCTTGATGGTCCAGTAAGCGTCCAAGCACGCCTTCGATAAACCATTCAGCCATGGTTTCACCCGGATGCTGGCGCGCAATAATCCAAATTTTTAAATCACTGGCAACTTGATTGCCGATAGTGAGTAAATTGATATCACGTCCTTGGATAGTGCTGCCTAAATCTTCTATCTGACACAATCCACTACTTTGACTGTCACCCAGTAAATTCAGATGCTGTTCATAGGTATATGGTTCGAAATAGGCGTAGTACACACTGTTGGACAATGGCGTATGGCAAATGGTTAAGATGCCATTTTCTAAAGTTGTAGGGACACGAAACCAGTTTATTCTGTCATAAGAGCACATGGCCTGATAATCTTCCCAGCCGGCTGGATAAGCTGATTCGGCTGTGTTGATAAAATTCAGACGAAGATTTTGGTAGGCTACGCCCTGCACGCGAAAATAAAACCACTGACGAAATTCGGCAGCATTGTCTTTGGGAAGTTTGAGCAGGATATTAGATGGATCATTGGCTTCAACAATTTCAACCTTACCACCATCAAACTGTGTGCTGATTTTAAGCATGCAACCACTTTCATTTAAACAACGGTCTTAATTCTTATTGTAATCTTTCTGTATTCGACTTACCACGTCTGCCAGAAAAATTTATGGCAATTTGATAATCATTTTATATTGAGCGATAAATTGCGATTGATAAAGGATTTAACGATTCCGCCAATGGAATGCTTTTTTCTGGACGTTCAATGCAATCAGAATCACTGGCAGCAGAAGTGATACCAGTCTAGGTGCGGCTATGAAACTTTTAGATTACTATTGTTTGAATTTTAAAATCTTTTTAGGATTATGATAAATTCTTCGGCGCACAGCAGCGCATTCCGCTAAAATAAGCAGTTATTTTCTGGTTTTTGGCTTTGCAATGGCCAGAATACTCCTATCAGAATTAATTTAAATTAATGGCTTACATGAACAATATACGCAATTTTTCTATCATCGCCCATATTGACCATGGGAAGTCGACCTTGGCGGATCGCTTTATTCAGTATTGTGGCGGTCTGGAAAACCGGGAAATGAGTGCTCAGGTGCTCGATTCGATGGACATTGAAAAAGAACGCGGCATCACTATCAAGGCGCAGACAGCAGCTTTGCAATACAAAGCGCAAGACGGGCAAGTGTATCAGCTGAATCTGATTGATACTCCAGGACATGTGGATTTTTCCTATGAAGTATCCCGCTCGCTGTCTGCCTGTGAGGGAGCTTTGCTGGTAGTAGACGCCTCGCAGGGGGTGGAAGCGCAGACAGTAGCCAATTGCTATACCGCAATTGATTTGGGCGTAGAAGTCCTGCCGGTGCTGAATAAAATTGATTTACCGGCAGCTGAGCCTGAGCGAGTGATTGAAGAAATAGAAGATATTATCGGTATCGAAGCCATGGATGCAGTGCGCTGTTCAGCTAAAAGTGGTGTCGGTATTGAGGATGTACTCGAAGAAATTGTCAAGAAGGTACCCGCACCCTCAGGTAAAGCAGATGCTCCATTAAAAGCTCTAATTATTGACTCATGGTTTGATAATTATGTAGGTGTGGTAATGCTGATTCGCATGGTGGACGGCTGTGTCCGTTTGAAAGATAAAGTGCGTTTCATGGCTACTGGTGCGGAAACACAGGTAGAACAACTTGGTATATTTACGCCCAAATCGGTGCAGAAACAACAATTAAATGCTGGTGATGTGGGTTTTTTTATTACGGGAGTGAAAGAACTCGGTTCGGCCAAGGTAGGCGATACCATTACACTGGCTCGAGAACCCGCCAGTGAACCTTTACCCGGATTTAAAGAAGTACAGCCACAGGTATTTGCTGGGCTATATCCGGTAGAAAGCCACGATTATGATGCTTTGCGTGAAGCGCTGGAAAAATTGCAACTGAATGATGCGGCGCTTAAATTTGAGCCAGAAGTTTCTCAAGCACTGGGCTTCGGATTCCGTTGTGGCTTTCTGGGTCTCCTGCATCTAGAAATTGTACAAGAGCGACTGGAACGCGAATTTGACATGGATTTGATTACCACTGCGCCAACAGTGGTTTATGAAGTGTTGCTAAAAAGTGGCGAGCGCATTGAAATTGAAAATCCATCTAAATTACCAGATATCGGCACACTCGAAGCCATTTATGAGCCAATCATTACCGCAACCATTTTATTGCCACAAGAATATGTTGGTGCTGTGATGACATTGTGCAACCAGAAACGCGGTGTACAGAAAAACATGCAGTACATGGGACGGCAGGTGATGCTGACTTATGAAATGCCAATGAATGAAGTGGTAATGGATTTCTTTGACAAACTCAAATCAACATCGCGTGGTTATGCTTCACTGGATTATGAATTTTTGGAATTCAGAGCAGCCGATTTGGTGAAATTGGATATTCTGGTCAACAGTGAAAAGGTCGATGCACTGAGCCTGATTGTACACCGTAGCAATTCAGTCCATCGTGGACGAGAGCTAGTTGCCAAGATGCGCGAACTGATTCCACGGCAGATGTTTGATATTGCGGTACAAGCTGCCATCGGCGGTAAGATTATCGCGCGTGAAAATGTTAAGGCATTGCGTAAAAATGTGCTGGCCAAATGCTATGGCGGTGATATTACGCGTAAGAAAAAACTACTGGAAAAACAGAAAGCCGGTAAAAAACGCATGAAGCAGGTAGGCAATGTAGAAATTCCGCAGACAGCCTTTCTGGCGATTTTACAGGTGGGAGATTAATACATGTCCAAGACAATGATTATCGGTGCTGCAGTATTGCTGGTACTGGGTATTTTGCTGTTTCTGAAAAGCACAAAAAAGCGTGAAGAAAACGGTGAATGGAGCGGTTCGCTGCAATGGGGCTACCTGCTGATGTTGGTAGGTGCGTTTGGTCTGTTATCAGTGCTGATGAGTTTTACTGCAGTACTACTGTTGTTTGTGCTGTTTACAGGCATAGCCTGGTTTAGTCATCGCCGGAAAAGGAAAAATTCTGCTCAGCCCGATGATAATCACTTTACTGATTACATGAGCGGTTTTTTTCCCATCATTCTGGTGGTTTTCATTCTGCGTACTTTTGTCGCCGAACCTTTTCAGATTCCCTCTAGCTCAATGCGGCCGGGGCTGATTCCGGGTGATTTTATTTTAGTAAATAAATTCGCCTATGGTATTCGCTTGCCTATTCTAAACAATGTACTGATTCCGGTACACAAGGTAGAGCGGGGTGATGTAATGGTATTTAATTACCCTCGTGACACTCGAGTAAACTATATCAAACGTGTAATCGGCTTGCCGGGAGATGTGATTACTTATAAGGACAGAACACTGACCATAAATGGTAAGGTAGTTAATGATATTGATGAGCAGAAAATATATAGCTACCAAGAACAGGTACCTAATCTGGGCAAAATTATGATTCAGGCACAACAGCAAACTGAACAGCTAGGTAACAAGGCAATCGAAGTATTGAAAATGCCGCAGCAACCAGCAGTTATCTTAGAAGGTGTTCATTCTGATTTTCCGAATAGAGAAATGTGCTCATATTATCCTGACAGTAGTGGCTTTAGCTGTACTGTACCAGCAGGCCAGTACTTTATGATGGGTGATAATCGTGACAACAGTGAAGACAGTCGTTACTGGGGTTTTGTGGATGATAAGCTGGTAGTGGGTAAAGCGTTTTTGATATGGCTGAATTTGGGTGATATGAAACGAATCGGCACTAAAATTCAGTAATGTCTGATTTTAAGCGCAAGAATCTGTCTTGCGCTTTATCTTTTGTAGTGCACCTGCAGTTAGTATGCGAATGTAGGAAATGTTTGTCGGTAAAGAAATTAGATACAGGATTTATAAATAATAAATGAAAAAAAATGATTTACGCCATGAAAATGCTTTGATTAATGTACAAAAAATGCTTGGCTACCACTTCAAACGCACTGATTTTATACAACAGGCATTGACGCATCGCAGTTACAGCGCGTTACACAATGAGCGGTTTGAGTTTATTGGCGACTCAATTTTAAATTATTCGGTAGCTAAAATGTTGTTTGAGGCCTTTCCACGCCTGACAGAAGGGGAGCTTTCCAGAATGCGTGCCAATCTGGTGAATCAGGATACTCTGGCTCAGATTGCGGCCGAATTGAAAATAGGCGATGCACTATTGCTGGGTAGCGGCGAACTGAAAAGCGGCGGATTTCGCCGGCCTTCAATATTGGCCGATGCCATGGAAGCCCTGTTTGCCGCGGTGAGTTTTGATGCAGATTTTAATACTGCTGAAGCCGTGGTAAGGCGTTTGTATGCGGAGCGAATCCGACATATTAATCCTCAAGACAGCGGCAAAGATGCTAAAACCCGCTTGCAGGAAGGTTTGCAGGCACGACACATGCCCTTGCCAAAATACCGAATTGTAGACCAGATTGGGGAAGGACAGGATCAGCAGTTTTTGGTGCAATGTGATCTGGGTGAAACCGGCTTCCAGACTGAAGCTGCAGGGCATAGCCGCCGTGAGGCAGAGCAGCAAACCGCACAAACAGCTTTGGATTGGATGGAAAAGCATTTTCCACTGGCCAAAACCAGAAAAAAATAAGAATTCATGGCTAAACTATAAATGATATTTCTCGGTTAGCGGCTTGCTCTAAAAGCAAGTTTTTTCAGCAGATGAAAATATCGGCATGAAATGTGAGATTAGATTAGATTAGCTTTTCTTTTGCTATGCTAAAAGCCTATCAAGTTTGGACAAATATTTTACAAATAAGCAGATATATATTGTCAATTCAAAGCTTTGCGTTAAGAAAAGCGATAGGTAATTTTGTATCCTTCTCCAGAAGGTTAATGCATTATTTGGTATTGTTAGATAGCAAAATAGCAAAAAAGCTTGATTATCTGGACTACCGGTTCATCTTAAAAAAAGCTAAGTTATTTTTTATTGATGGATTATGATATCTTCGATTTATCCTTTTACTGAAAAGCACCTCTTCAGAACATTGATTTAATAAGAAAAAAACTTTGAGTTTAGTTTTGGCGCAAATCATTTGTCTAAATGATAAGTAATCATTTATTCTGATGGCTAAGTAGGAATGAATAAATTATATGCACTTGCTTTTGCACGTTTTGTATTAATTTTAGCCTCGGCAAGGCTGTCTGTATTTTTTGAAAGAATGTATGTCTGTAAAGCCCGATTACCAGTATCCCTCCTCATCCGATAATTTCCGTTGCGGTTTTGTGGCCATCGTAGGCCGCCCGAATGTGGGTAAATCCACATTGATGAATCATCTGATAGGCCAAAAAATCAGTATTACCAGTAAAAAAGCTCAAACTACACGCCATAAAGTGAATGGTATCTATACCGATAACGAAGCTCAGCTGGTATTTGTGGATACACCCGGTTTTCAAACATACCATCGCAATGCATTAAATGACCGTTTAAATCAGAATGTCACCGAAGCAGTTGCCGGTGTAGATGTGATTGTATTTGTTGTTGAAGCTTTGCGCTTTTCTGACGCAGATCGTGAAGTTTTGCAGCAACTACCTAAGCGTATTCCAGTGGTATTGGTTATCAATAAAGTGGATAAGGCGAAAGCCAAAGACCAGAGCGTGATGCAAGCATTTATTGAGGAAGTGCAGCAAGAATTTACTTTTGCCAGCATTACATTGGTCAGTGCCAAGCATGGTCTGGGTGTTGCACAGCTTGTACGCACGCTTAAGCCAATGCTTCCACACGGTATACCGCTTTATCCGGAAGACATGGTTACCGATAAATCGGCACGTTTTCTGGCCATGGAAATTGTTCGCGAAAAACTGTTTCGTTATCTGGGCGAAGAACTGCCCTATGCGATGAATGTAGAAGTAGAGCAGTTTGCAGAAGAAGAAGGGCTGTATCGCATATATATTGCTGTACTGGTGGATAAAGACAGCCAGAAGGGCATTCTGATTGGTAAGGGTGGTGAAAAGCTAAAAAAAATATCTACTGAGGCTCGGCTAGATATGGAAAAATTGTTTGAAACCAAAGTATTTTTAAAAGTTTGGGTAAAAGTGAAATCGGGCTGGGCGGATGATATTCGTTTTCTGCGTGAACTGGGTATGTAAGCTGTTTGGGGCTACCGATAGCAATCAATCAGTCATGGTAAATGATTTTGTTTACATCAAAATATTCTGATATCCTTAACATGTTGCAGAACAGATAACTGCAATGTTGCTGTGTTTGGAAAATCAGATGTCTACACAATGCTATTAAATATTCTAGATTTTGTTCACACTACAATCCGTCAGGTTGTACAGGCTGGAGATACTGTAATAGATGCTACGGCAGGTAATGGATACGATACGTTGTTTTTAGCATCCTGTGTAGGTCCTACTGGGAAAGTAGTGGCCTTTGATATTCAACCTGCAGCTATTGTATCTACACGTACCAAACTGGAAAGTGCTGGTATGAGTGATTGGGTAGATCTGATACAGACAGGCCATGAACATATGAATGAATATATCAAAAGCGAAGTTCGTGCCATTATGTTTAATTTGGGCTATTTACCAGGTGCGGACAAAAATTGTACCACTACAGCCATTACCACACTTAAAGCCATGCAGACTGGATTAGCACATCTAGCACCTGGTGGCATACTGGCAGTGGTAATTTATCCTGGTCACGAGCAGGGTAAAATTGAGGCAGAGGCCGTTCTAAGCTGGGCAGAAGAATTGCCGCAACAGCAGATATCCGTGCTGCAATATGCTTTTATCAATCGTGTTCACGATGCACCCTTTGCTTTATTCTTACAAAAGCGCAATTAAAAAACTACGAAAATAATCATGAGGAAAACACATGAAACGCAAGGAACTCATACAGCTGGCTGCTACAGTATTGCAGCGGCTTGATGCCATACTACCGCCTTTGGCTCAGAAACCAGACTGGACAGCTATTGCCTACCGCTGGCATAGGCTGGGTAATAAAGGAGTTCTGGAAAGCCTGCCGCATCCGCATACATTTGATCTTAACTGTCTAGCCGCTGTTGATGAGCAACGCAAGCAACTAGTACGCAATACTGAACAGTTTCTAGCTGGCCGTTCTGCAAATAATGTATTGATGACCGGTGCACGTGGTACAGGCAAATCCTCACTGGTAAAAGCTTTATTGCATCAATATGCCAGCAAGGGTCTGCGACTGGTGGAAGTTGACAAAAATGATTTACTTACTTTGCCTGCGTTGCTGAATATACTAAAACAAAGGCCGGAAAAATTTATTTTGTTTTGTGATGATTTGTCGTTTGAAGATGGCGACGAAGCTTATAAGGCTTTGAAAACCACACTGGACGGCGGTTTATCACAACGCTGTGATAATGTATTAGTCTATGCAACTTCTAATCGACGTCACTTGATGCCGGAATATATGGCTGACAATATGGCTCAGACAAGCCAAGGCGGGGAAGTCCATCCACAGGAAGCGGTTGAAGAAAAAGTGTCTTTGTCTGATCGTTTCGGATTGTGGCTAAGTTTTTACCCATTTGACCAGAATGCTTACTTGCAGGCCGTAGAAAACTGGCTGGCTGAGGCAGGTTTACAAATGGATGATACTGCCCGACGCGCAGCACTAAACTGGAGCCAGAGCCGCGGCAGCCGTTCGGGCAGGGTGGCATGGCAATTTGTGTGCGATTGGGCTGGACGAAAACCAGAAGAGCGCACTCTTTAAGTATTGACAGCTTTAATCGTTGATATATTGGTGTCTCTAAACAAACATAAGACTTTTGATAAGGTATATTTTTATCAAAAGTTTTTTCAATGAGTAGTGGCTTGAGATTCTGAAACTAAGAATTGCGAGGAATCAGTTTTAAACCTTGATCAGCTAACGGACAGCAGTATGAATGGATGTTAAAAAGCTTTTATTCTCATCCTTTTGTGTCAGAATTGCTATCTTAAAATTCCAATTCAGTTATCAAATAAATCCGATTGAACTTTGGGCGGAGCGACCTGTACACTGCGCTCGCCGCTGGCAAAACGAATATTGAGAAACTGACCGGTTTTCAGTTTGTTACCATCACTAATGATATGTCCACGCTGATTGGTTACCACACTATAACCTCTGGCCAAAATCTGCAAAGGTGATACAGCCTCAAGTAACGAATTCTGCTGTTGTAATCTTTGCTGTGCCTGTAGCAGAATGTGTTGCCATAACTGCTGCAATTGCTGATGTTGAAAAACAAGCCTCTGGTGCGCATGGTCGGTTTGAGGCCGCAGATTGATTAAAAGGTGCTGTTGCTGTAAAAGATTTTGCTGGTGCTGCCTGAATTGCCGCTGCATGCTGAGCTGCAATACGCGCTGCATATCTGATAATTGCTGCTGTTGTTGCTGCCAATTTTGCTTTGGGTGTCTTAATTGACGTGCTAGCCAATCAAGTCGTTGTGAAGCATCATAATAGCGTTGCTGCAGTATTTGATAGACACGGTTCTGCAATAAAGCGACATTGCGCCGCAATTGTGCCATATCTGGGCTAACCAATTCTGCGGCAGCAGTAGGCGTAGGCGCGCGCACATCAGCGGCGAAATCTGTCAGGGTGAAATCAGTTTCATGACCCACACCACTCACGGTCGGAATAATGCTATCGGCTACAGCACGAACAACCATTTCCTCATTGTAAGACCACAAATCCTCAATACTGCCACCACCACGGCAGACAATCAGTACATCAGCTTGAGCATGTTGATTAGCACTGGCAATAGCCGCTGCAATCTGCATTTCACTGCCGGCTCCCTGTACCGCTGTAGGGTAAACAATCACACGAATACCACTATGGCGCCGGCGTAAAGTTGTCACCACATCGCGTAAGGCTGCTGCCGCCAGACTGGTTACCACGCCGACTACCTTCGGATGAGCAGGTAAAGGGCGTTTACGTTCGGCTGCAAACAGGCCTTCTACTGTTAATTGTTGCTTGAGTCGTTCGTAAGCTTCGTATAACTGTCCCAAGCCTTTATGGCGTACGGCATTAACGGTAATCTGAAATTCTCCACGGGCTTCATAAATACTGATTTTGCCGGAAACTTCCAGATGATCACCCTCTTGCAATGGCTGGCTCATTTGCTGTGCTACACCTTTAAACAATACACAGCGAACCTGCGCGCGCGCATCTTTTAGTGAAAAATAATAATGTCCACTGGCTGCACGGGTAAGATTGGAAACTTCTCCGCCTACCCACATACCAATCAGATTCTCTTCGAGCAACTGCCGCGCACATGCGTTTAGCTCAGAAACACTCAGCGCCGCAGGCGCAAAGAATTCAGACATAGAAGACACCATTATTTTTTTGTAAATTTATTAGGTGAATATTATACGGACTTTTATGTTGAGTTTCAGTTCCGTCTGCGCGCCATGGTATAGTAGTATTTTATCGTTGAGAGCCACAACATGGACTGGTTAGCCGGTTTAATACAGCGTCACTGGCAGCATCCTCAAATGGCTTTGAGTATCGCATTGTGGCCGCTTGCCAGAATCTTTCAGACCATAACCTGGCTGCGTCGATTATTTTATCGGACAGGTATATTATCTAGCACCAAATTGCCATGCCCTGTAGTGGTGATTGGCAATATTCATGTTGGTGGAGTAGGTAAGACACCGCTTGTAGCAGCTTTGGTAAAGGCACTGCAAGCGCGACAAATAAAAGTAGGTATTATCAGCCGGGGATACGGGCGCAGCAGTAAGACGACTGTTATTGTTGAAAATGGCGCTGTTGTCAGTGAGGCCGGAGATGAACCTCTAATGCTGTTTCAGCAAACACAGGCACCAATTGCAGTGGCCACCACACGTGAAGCTGCCGGCCAAGCACTGTTAGCTGCCTACCCAGACATACAGCTCCTGATTAGTGATGATGGCCTACAACATTATGCTTTGAAACGAGATATGGAAATCGTGGTTTTTCCATCTGCTGATATCGGCAGAAAAATGGATGTACTGCCAAACGGTCCTTTACGTGAACCTTTACGCCGGCTGCAATACGTAAATGGTATTATTTTTAGTCAGGGTAACCAGCAATCTATACAACAGGCCAACCAAGCGGAGCTAATCATTAATAACCAATGGAAAGGTTATAGCTCAATCAATTATGGCGCTTTTTATTCTTTGAATGAGCCGCATCGTACGGCACAGGCTCAAGAATTTAGAGGCAAACATTGTGCTGCCATAGCTGCCATAGGGCGTCCGCAGCGTTTTTTTCTGGCATTGCAAAATTTAGGGATTGAGCTTGTACAAACCGTAGCATTAAATGATCATGCCAGCATTGAATCGGCAGACTGGCCAGAGGCAGACGTGGTATTTATCACCGAAAAGGATGCAGTTAAACTGACCACATCCGTGCCTAACAACATCTGGGTTTTACCGCTTTCTGCACAGATATGTCCTGATTTAGCGCAGTTTATTCAGACTGAATTACAACTACAACAGCGCCCATAAATTCCGATAGTTATTTAATTAAACAGATGCCATCAGCACTGGCTGCTGGTAAAATTTGTTCTAGGAAAGTATCTTGGCTGATATCAATTGCCTCATTTACACGAGAGCATATTCAGAATAAAGCGGGATGAGTACGTAACGGATAGAGAAATGTTGTACTGTCTCACTATTCCGTTATATGGTAAAGTCATTGATGATTGCGATTGGAAATTAAATAAGCGGCTGTGCCTGATTCAAATACAATCCGAATCGATAAGGATATAGCTTGCCACTACAGTGGTATGAAGGACTAAAAATGGATCAAAAATATTTGGATATTCTGGTATGCCCCGAATGTAAGGGGAAACTACAATGGCATACACAGCAGCAGGAACTGTGGTGTCGGGCATCTCGTCTGGCTTTTCCGATTAAAGATGGTATTCCCTATATGCTGATTAATGAGGCACGTCAGCTATCAGATGAAGAATGTGCGGCTAGCGCATGAGTAATTTTATCGTATTAATTCCGGCTCGTTTGTCTTCCAGCCGTCTCCCTAATAAGGCTTTAGCAGATATCCATGGTAAACCCATGGTGGTACGCGTAGCCGAGCGTGCGCAACTAAGTAATGCAGACAGAATAGTTGTAGCTACAGACCATGCAGATATTCAGGCTGCCTGTCAGGAGCATGGAATTGAAGCAGTGCTCACAGCCACCGAGCATGAAAGTGGTACCACTCGGCTGGCTGAAGCTGCAAGGATTTTGAATTTGGCTGATCAGGATTGTGTTATCAATGTGCAAGGGGATGAGCCACTGATTGAACCAGAGCTAATAAATGCTGTGGCTATGCAGTTGGCGCAAAGCAAGGCTCCCATGGCTACCGCTGCACACAAATTAACTGATTACGCTGATTTTACCGATGCGAATTGCGTTAAGGTTGTGCTGAACAATCAAAATAATGCCCTTTATTTCAGCCGTGCCCCGATACCATGGCCGCGGGAACTAATGCGTAGCGGCGCTGAAGTAATGCCTACGGATATCTCCGTGTACCGGCATATCGGTATATATGGCTATCGGGTACAGTTTCTGCACCAATATACTGAGCTAACTCCATCACCATTGGAACAAATTGAGTCACTGGAGCAGCTACGGGTGTTATGGCATGGTTTTAGTATCGCAGTACAAATTACCTCTCACGCACCGGCGGCTGGCGTGGATACAGCAGCTGATCTTGAACGCGTACGTGCCAGCTGGACAAACTGACAACATCAAATCTGAACAGTTTATCTTTTATTTAACTTAAGTGTTTTTCAGGAGTTGCAATGAAAATTCTATTGTTAGGCGCGCCAGGAGCCGGAAAAGGCACTCAGGCACAATACATTACTGCTGCTTTCAATATTCCTCAGATTTCTACCGGAGACATGCTTCGTGCGGCTGTTAAAGCCGGCACACCTCTGGGTGTTGAGGCCAAAAAAATTATGGATGCCGGCGGATTGGTACGAGACGATATTATTATTGGCTTGGTTAAAGAACGGATTGCTCAGCCAGATTGTGCCAATGGTTTCTTATTTGATGGCTTCCCGCGCACGCTGGCTCAGGCTCAGGCAATGGAAAAAGCAGGTGTGCATTTGGATGCAGTGGTAGAAATCGCTGTACCAGATGAAGTTATTATCGAACGCCTATCCGGCCGCAGAGTTCATCAACCGTCAGGGCGTACCTATCATCTGATTTACAATCCACCCAGAGTCAACGGCGTAGACGATGAAACCGGCGAACCGCTGATTCAACGGGACGATGATCAGGAAGAAACCATCAAAAAGCGTTTGCAGGTTTACCATGAGCAGACAGAAGTGCTGATTGATTTTTATGGCAAACAGGATGGTGACAATGCGCCAGATTATATCCGTGTAGACGGTACACAGCCAGTAGATGCAGTGAAAACTCAAGTGTTGGCAGCATTAAAACTATAATATCAGTAAAATCATCAGGCTGTCTGTTCGAAAGGGTAGACAGCCTGAAAATTAGCTGCTATGTACCGAACGATTTCATAATCAAGAATACTGAATAGATATTCTGTTCCGGAGAATTTGGTATGAATATTGCCAAAACCGTGCTTGCAACCCTATTACTTGGTATATGTGCTCTAGCACTGGCACGAAAGGAAACCTTATATAACGAACACTATATAGGTCCAGACGAAAATCAGGCATGGGAAGAGCAGGCTGTACCATTACCCGCCTATCCTGCAGGTAACCAGCAGTGGGTAGATGTATATATCAACCAGACTTACAGCGGCCACCCCAAGCTTTTGCTCAACAGCATTTCCATCAATCCCGATCGAACTGTGCACTATATTCTGAATCAGCAATCTGCGCAGGGCATTAACAATCTTTCAGCAGAAGCGATTCATTGTCCTACACGACGCATGAAAGTATTCGGCTTTGGTGATGATGTTAACAAACGCTGGATCCAGCCACGCAATGGCCAATGGAAGGTAATCGGTACTTCACTGAATGAACTGGATAGAGTGCGCTCTGTACTGTATCAGACCTTCTGTGAAGACGGCTTGCCGCGGAACCACAATGAATTAATGCAGCGCATCACAACTCGCGCTATGCGCTAGACAGGAAGATATGTGGATTGGTTAAATGATGCCCATATTTGGTGGCTGTTAATTCTAGGATTTAGTGCTGGTCTGATGGATGCTGCAGTGGGTGGGGGTGGGCTGTTGCAGATACCTGGCCTCTTTGGTGTACTGCCAGCACAAACTCCCGCTCCAGTTGTTTTGGGGGTGAATAAATTCGCTTCAGCCAGTGGCACACTAGTGGCCACTGCTCAATATACTCGCCGCATATCTGTACCCTGGGCTATGCTGATACCTGCAGCTGTACTTGCATTTGGTTTTTCGTATCTGGGCTCTCATATTGTTGTATACTTGCCAACGTCATGGATGAAGCCGTCTATTCTGGTTATTTTAATCGTGATGGCGGCATATACGTTTCTGAAAAAAGACCTTGGACAAGTTGAGCGCCAAAGTGTGCTTACAAAGCGCGAATACATACATGGTTTGATAATCGGTGCTCTTATCGGCTTATACGATGGCGTTTTTGGCCCAGGCACCGGCAGTTTACTGGCTTTTGTGTTTGTGCGGTTTTTCGCCTTTGATTTTATTACTGCTACGGCTTCATCCAAAGTTATCAACCTGACCACAAATTTTGCGGCTTTGTGCTTTTTTATTCCTCATCACTATGTAATATGGCATTGGGCAATTCCTCTGGCCATAGCTAATTTAACGGGCGGGCTAATTGGAGCCAGACTGGCCATGCGTGGCGGTACTAAATTACTACGCAAAGGATTTATTGTTCTACTATGTATTATGATTGGTAAATTTGGCTACGATTTGATGTGATTGATAATAGAATAAATGATGCATATTTAAGATGCAAACGCGGCAGTAATTATTCAAATATCTATCTATAGTTCAGATTGAATTGTCTTCTGTGGAAAGAGAAGATGAACGCCTTTTACAGAAAAACTGTTGTAATATTTGTCGCGATTCTGATTCCATTATTCCGCCTAGAATGGCAGTGTGCTGATTAAGCCGGCGATCGGCAAATAAATCTATCACACTGCCGGCTGCACCAGTTTTGGGTTCTGCAGCGCCATAAATAACTCTATGTACTCGAGCCTGAATCAAAGCACTGGCACACATGGCACAAGGCTCAAGAGTCACGTAAACGTCACATTTCTGTAAACGATAGTTCTTTTGTTTTTGGCTTGCTTCTGTCAGTGCCTGAATTTCCGCGTGATGACTCACATTATGATCAGTGATGCAACGATTGTAGCCTAGACCAATAATATTATTTTTATAAACAACTACCGCGCCAACAGGTACTTCATCCAATAACTGTGCCTGATGCGCTGCCATTAATGCATGACGCATCCAAAATTCCATGTTTTCTTTTGCTGGAAATATTGCTACTGGCGGATGTTGTTTGAGTTGTTGTCGCCAATTTTCTTTCTCTTCTGTGCCTATGCTTTGAACATTACAGTTTTCAGCCAGTGCAATCAATTGCCATAATACTCTTTCAGTAGTACCTGTACTAATATTTCGCAGTTGTAAAAAAGTTGTAATCGGGCCACGGCGCCGCAAATCTTCCACATTATGTATATTAATTTGTTTTAAGAAAGTAATCGTTTTATGTGGTAATGGGGGCGTGGTCATTAAGGTATTCATATGTCAAAACAAAATTAATGCACTTTATCTTACTATAATTCAATTTGATTCAAGTGAATAAATTATGTCTCATTATTTTAAAATAGTATTATTTTTAAATAAAATCGAACGACATCACATTAAATATTCATCCTTAAATATTCATCCTTATATTTAACGGCAGGATATCGAAAAAAGATGTTTTTAATTTCAGTTAAAAACTTTTAGGTTTTGATTTCTAGTTAGGAAACTGAAGTTTTGTTTGAGTTATTAATCTGTCTTTGTTCATTAACGGCCTGAGCGATGGCTGCTAGATGAATTTCATCGCTGTGATCCTCATGTTTTTCTGGAATAATCCCGAGCTTCTGGAAAAGAGCCTGATCCTTTTCTACCTGAGGATTTGCAGTTGTTAATAACCTATCGCCATAAAATAATGAATTAGCGCCGGCTAAAAATGCAAGAGCTTGAGTTTGTTCATTCATCTTTTCCCTTCCTGCGGATAAGCGAACATGGGATTTTGGCATCATAATACGGGCTACAGCTAGGACTCTAATAAAATCGAACGGATCAATATCTTTTTCATTTTCCAGTGGGGTACCTTTAACCTTAACTAAATTATTAATGGGTACACTCTCTGGATGTTCTGATAAGTTGGCTAATTGAATTAACAGATTTGCTCGATCTTTAATTGACTCACCCATGCCAAGAATGCCGCCACAGCAAATTTTCACACCGGCTGCTCTGATATAAGCTAGTGTTTGTAATCTTTCGCTATAAGTACGAGTAGTAATTATATGACCATAAAATTCAGGTGAAGTATCAAGGTTATGGTTATAGTAGTCCAATCCCGCATCGGCAAGGGCGGTTGCCTGTTCTTGCGTCAAACTACCCAATGTCATACAGGTTTCCATTCCCAATGCTTTTACTCCTTTTACCATTTCTAAAACATAGTGCATGTCTTTAATAGTAGGATGCTTCCATGCTGCACCCATGCAGAAACGAGTGGAACCTGCTTCTTTAGCAGCTTTCGCTTTATCAATTACTTTCTGTACTTCAAGCAATTTTTCTTTATTCAGCCCGGTATTATAATGGCCTGATTGGGGACAATACTTGCAATCTTCAGGACAGGCACCTGTTTTGATAGATAAAAGTGTCGATATTTGTATTTGATTGGCTGGAAAGTTTTGTCTGTGCACAGTTTGTGCCATAAAAATTAAATCATTAAACGGCAATTTTAATAATTCCATAACTTCCGGCAATGCCCAGTTATGGCGAATAGCACCTAATGACATATAAATTTCCTTTTGGTGTCAATCTGATAATTACAGTGCATCTTAATATGTAAAACTTTGTTGTCAACCGTTTTGAATATATTTTTATATTAAAATAATAAATTTTGAATTACATCTCTTTGAATTAGTTTATTTTTCATTTATAAATTAAATTTTTTTATCAGGTAAAAGCAATAATGTATTTACTGCTTTATATGAGAAAATTTATTAGAATCGAGCCAATCAAAGGGTTAGAAATTTTATTTATTTCAGCGATATTATGTGTAGATATTAATTCAAAATTTAATTAAATTGTTGAATCAACAATGTTTACAAATTAAATATCAGTAAGTGTTAAAAATTAGTTTGTTTTTGCTATCTTTTAGCTGGAAAATTTATCTGGGGCTGTTTTAGAATAAATATAATTTGATTAGCTCAGTAGATATTCTTTTCTGCATGGAATGAGCAAAATACTGGAAAGGGAAATCAATATGCAAAATTGTGTCATAATCACTGGACATAGCCGAGGATTGGGGCGCGCATTGGCTGAATATTATCTGAATCAAGAGGTTAAGGTGATCGGATTATCGCGCCATGGCTGGGATAATCCGCCGGAAAGGCTATTACAATATGCTATTGATTTTGCCAATACTGAAGCTATATCCACACTGGTGCAATCGGCCAGTTGGCAAAACGGACTGGAAAATAAAAATGAGGTCACGCTGATAAATAATGCCGGAATAGTGGAGCCAAATGCTCTGGCGGGTCAGCAAGGCTGTGATGCCATTTCCAAAGCCATAGCTGTAAACATCACTGCGCCTATGCTGCTCACTAATGCAGTAATTGCAGCTGCCACCAAAGCTTCTATACGCATTGCCCATATCAGCAGCGGTGCCGGTCGCCATCCCATTGCCGGCTGGAGTGTATATGGTGCCACTAAGGCAGCTTTGGATCAGCATGCGGCTGTCATTGCTGCGGAGCAGCATCCACGCGTGCGTATTGCCAGTATTGCACCTGGTGTAGTGGATACCAATATGCAGCAATGCATCCGTGCAGCAGATGCCGCCAAATTTCCCATGGTAAACAATTTTATTAACATGAAAACAAATAGCCAGTTGCAGAGTGCAGCCGAAACCGCACAGAAGATTGCGGCCATGATCGCTGCAGACGATTATGGTCAGCAAACACTGCGGGATGTGCGGGAGTAGACAAGGGTTTGTTATAATGGCTCCCTTTTTGCTTTGCCTGACAAAACTCCATGACCTCTGCCGCCTACCAGCAACAGCTTACTGAGAAACAATTTTATCTGAATAAATTATTTGCCGACTGTGCTTTTCCTGCGATGCAGGTTTTTACTTCACCTGCATCACATTATCGCATGCGTGCTGAATTCCGCATCTGGCATGATGGCGAAACATGCAGCTATGCCATGTTTGCTCCAGGGGAAAAGGCTGGTAATGGTAATGTGCAAAAATTGCAGCACTTTGCTGTCGCTCACAAAAATATCGATTCACTGATGCCAGTATTGCTTGATTGCATACAGACTAGTGAGTTACTTAAATCACGATTATTTCAGGTAGAATTTCTGACTACACTGGCTGGAGATACGCTAGTTAGCCTGATATATCACAAAAAACTGAATAACGACTGGATGCAGGCAGCTAAAGTCTTAGCCTCTGAGCTGGGTATTCAGATCATAGGACGCAGCCGTGGACAAAAAGTGGTACTTGAGCGCGATTACGTTATCGAACGATTAAGCGTAGATAATGAAGTGTTTCAGTACAAACAATTGGAAGGTGGCTTTACCCAGCCTAATGCAGTAGTGTGTGAGTCGATGCTTAGCTGGGCGACAAATGTTGCGAAAGCTATTCATATGGGAGATTTACTGGAGCTTTATTGCGGTAATGGAAATTTTACCTTGCCATTGGCACGTCATTTCCGCCGCGTACTGGCTACCGAAGTATCAAAAACCTCAGTACAGGCTGCCCGCTGGAATATAGATACCAACCAAATTCAGAATATAGCTATTGCACGGCTTTCGGCTGAAGAATTTACTGAAGCCTATACCGGTGTAAGAGATTTTAAGCGTCTTGTCAGCGAACAGATTAATTTGGCTGATTATGAATTCAGTACGGTATTTGTGGATCCACCACGAGCCGGTATTGATGCAGACACGCTGCAACTATTACAGAAATTCGACAATATAATTTATGTATCCTGCAACCCAGTTACCCTGCATGATAATCTACAAACCTTGTTAACAACACATCAGGTAAGGCAGGCTGCGATGTTTGACCAGTTTCCGTTCACGCCGCATATTGAATCAGGTGTCTGGTTACAGAGATGTTAATATCTAATTCATAGCATGTTTTTCTATTTATTATATTTTATATCAATAAAAAAACTGCCTGATATTTGCAGGCAGTTTTTTTGCAGAAAAACATTTTAATTCTGTTCTTCAGTTTGTACTTTCTGGCGCAGGCGCAAGCCTAGTTCCCGCAGTTGCTTTTCATCAACATGGTTTGGTGCATCTACCAGCAAGTCTTGTGAGCGTTGGGTTTTCGGGAACGCAATCACGTCTCGAATGGAATCGGCACCCGCCATTAAGGTTACCAAACGATCTAAACCGAAAGCCAGACCGCCATGGGGTGGAGCGCCAAATTTCAGATTATTCAGTAAAAAGCCAAATTTATTCTGCTGCTCTTCAGGCGTGATTTTTAGCGCAGCAAATACTTTTTCCTGAATATCTGCGCGATGGATACGGATAGAACCACCGCCGATTTCCCAGCCGTTTAATACCATATCGTAAGCACGGGCAATACATTCTTCCGGAGTGCTTGCGAGCAGGTCTTCGTGGCCAGCCTTAGGAGCGGTGAACGGATGGTGCATAGCAGACCAGCGTTGTTCTTCCTCATCATATTCAAACATGGGGAAATCAACTACCCATAACGGGCGCCATTCATCAGTAAAGTAACCATTGGCAGCACCATGTTCGTGGCCAATTTTGATTCGCAAAGCACCAATAGCTTCGTTTACCACTTTGGCTTTATCGGCACCAAAGAAGATAATATCGCCATTTTGAGCACCGGTTTTGTTAATAATTGATTGCAACGCGGTGTCTGACAGGAATTTCACAATTGGTGACTGTAAACCACTGTCTTCGCTGTTATTTACTTTGCTAATATCATTAACTTTGATATAAGCCAGACCTTTGGCTCCATAAATACCCACAAATTCAGTATAGGTATCAATCTCCTTACGGCTCAAAGAGGCACCGTTCGGTACACGCAAAGCTACAACACGGCCATTTTTCATGTCGGCAGCCGCACGGAATACTTTGAATTCTTCCGTTTTCATTACGTCGGTGAGTTCGGTAAATTGCAGGCTAACACGTAAATCCGGTTTGTCTGAACCATAAAGGAACATAGCATCATGCCAGCTCATGCGAGGAAATGTAGGCAATTCAACGGACAAGGCTTTCTGAAATACCAGTTTTACCATGTTTTCAGTGATGTCCATGATTTCGTTTTCGTTCAGAAACGATGTTTCAAGGTCGATCTGGGTAAATTCCGGCTGACGGTCAGCACGTAAATCCTCATCACGGAAACATTTAACAATCTGATAATAGCGGTCAAAACCGGCCACCATCAGTAATTGTTTGAATAATTGCGGTGATTGCGGTAAAGCGAAGAATTCACCTGGGAATACACGGCTGGGCACCAGATAATCACGCGCACCTTCTGGAGTGGAGCGGGTAAGCATCGGTGTTTCAATATCGATAAAACCTTGGCTATCTAAATAGCTGCGCACGGCCATAGCAACACGATAGCGCAAACGCAAATTATTTTGCATTACTGGACGGCGTAAATCGATAACGCGGTTGGTCAGACGAACATTCTCGCTGATGCCTTCATCGTCAATCAGGAAGGGGGGCGTAGCTGCAGTATTGAGAATCTCAATTTCTTTGGCAAGCAATTCAATGCCACCAGAAATCATTTTGTCATTTTTAGTACCTTCCGGACGTGCGCGCACGCGGCCGGTAATGCTCAATACGTATTCATTACGTGCAGAATCAGCCAAGCTGAATGCTTCCGGTGTATCCGGATCAATTACAACCTGTACAATGCCTTCTCGGTCACGCAGATCTATGAATATCACTCCGCCATGGTCTCGGCGGCGATGAACCCAACCCTTCACGGTGACGGTTTGGTCGAGGTATTGTTCGTTGATTAAGCCACAATAGTTGGTTCGCATTTTGATGCCTTTGTTACTGTGATTACGGTTAATTGTGTTATCAGGAATATCCATTCCGGCCAGTTGTATGCTAATTTGGTCTGGCAGGCTTATGTAAAGAAAATATTGCCTGTAAAGATTGGTTGTGCGGTGGTTCATCCGGCTGCACCATTCCCAATGAAATAACATATTTCAGTGCATCGTCCACACTCATATCAATTTCACGTACATCTTTACTGTTGACCATAATATAGTAGCCACCAGTGGGATTGGGAGTAGTGGGCACGTAAACCGAAATATATTCATTGGACTGGGTAGCATCAGACTGCTTTGGCAATGCCGACGCAATATTATCCGGTATATGTCCAGATACAAATCCGATTGTCCAGATATTGGGTTGCGGAAACGGAATGAGAACCGGTGTTTTAAATGACTGGCGCGAATCTGACAAAAGAGATTCAGAAACTTTTTTTACGCCAGAATAGATACTTTTCACTACCGGAATGCGTCCCCACAAGGCGTCCCATGCGGCAAATATTTTACGTCCGAGCATATTTGCAGCCAATAGGCCAGTGAAGAAAACCACGATTATAGCTGCTACAAGACCCAGACCATGAATTTTAAAACCGAAAAGTGCCTGTGGCTGCCAACGTGCCGGTAAAATATTCACCAGCTCATCAGCCATGCCGATGATATAGCTGATTACCCAAATGGTGACAATAATGGGCAGCCAGACCAGCACGCCGGTGAGCATGTACTTTTTCAGAGATTTTTTTAGTTTTCCGCCCTCGGCAGGCTGTGGTGCCATATTTTGAGAAAGTCCTTTTAATCTGTTCTGATTACAAATATCAAACTTTATATTATACCCATATTTGGTTGTTTTCACAGTGGCTATTACTGATGTTGATTAAATTTTATTTTAAGGGGCAAACAAAGATTCAGAATTGGTTTGATGATGTCTGAGATACATCTTTATTAAATGTTATATGTGTTTGATTTGTATCGTCAGCATCGGTATGCTGAATTGATCAAATGTATGTATTTATATTTTCGTATACAATTAATTTGTTTGATTTTAAATTTTTGATATTAAATAAAAATAATAGAGAACCTTTTATTTTAGATTCTGCAAGCATTGGTTTACCGAATTTTTGAAGATTCACATTACCATATCAGCAAAATCGATTTAATTTCTTATTTGCAATTTATAACTAATGAATAATTAATAATTACAAATAAATTTTTATGTTAATCTATTTGGTATAATCTGTACCTTGATCAATATTCTTATAACGTTTTAGGAAGTTATAGCTTTCTGTATGGCCAGTTTCCGTTTTTTCTGTGCGTGGCTGCCATGGTGGGTAACAGGTGTTTGCGGTTCTTTTTTACTACCTCAGGCTTATATCTGGCCATGGATTAGTGTTTTTTTCGTATTGTTGATACTGTTTGTGTGTTCTGGTTGGCTGTGGTGTCGTTGTGTTGCAGCACTATGTGCAGGTGTAATTTTTGGGTTATGGCGCACCGATACAGTCTTACAACAGCAGTGGCCAATAACCGATAAGGCTCAACTACAGATTGTGACTATTCAGGTTAAAGATATACCGCAGCAGGATACACAACGCAGCCGCTTTGTTGCTCAAGTAAACCTACCCGACGGCCGGCAGCAACAATGGTTGATTACTGATTACAGCAGGCAAGAATGGCCAGTGGGGAGCCGATGGGAGATTAAGGCCAAAGTTCGCGCTGTTATCGGGGAAAACAATATGATTGGGTTCAATCGTGAAGCGTGGGCGCTCAGTAATGGTATCGGAGCTATGGCTAATGTCGTTAAGGGACAACGTAAAGCTTTAACAGCTGCTTCAGATTGGAAAATAAAACTTGCTAAGTGGCGCATGTGGTGCAGCGCACGTTGGCATAATCAGGAGCAAAAATATCCGCAAGGTGTAGCTCTCCTGAAAGCGCTTGCTGTGGGGGAACAATCTGCATTACCAGCAAGCGCATGGCAGATATTCCGCCCGTTGGGACTAAATCATTTAGTCAGTATTTCCGGATTGCATGTGGGGATGTTGGCTATGCTGGCAGGATGGCTATGCAGCAAGTGCTTGCAGTATATGCCGGTACGAATCCATCAGCCGTGGATATATACGCGCTCTACAGCAGTTATAACTGCCATTGTTTACAGCGCTCTGGCCGGCTTTGCTGTACCTACACAGCGGAGTATGCTGATGATTATTATACTGGCACTTACGTGGCGTCGCGGTTATTTACGCGCTTTTCAAGTGTGGTGGCTGACCATAGCATTAGTGCTGCTGTTTGACCCGCTAGCGTCATTAAGCGTGGGTTTCTGGCTTTCTTTTCTGTTGGTAGCAGTGCTGATGTGGGCAGGTGACGGTAATAGTCAGCATGCTAAATGGCGGCAGATGGTACAGGGTCAATGGGCTGCCGGTATGGCTTCCGTGGTGCTGGTGGCTTATTGTTTCGGTTCGGTAGCCATTATCTCGCCACTGGTTAACGCTGTTGCCATTCCCTGGTTTACCTTGGTACTGGTACCACTGGCTTTGCTTTCGTTGATATTGCCATTAGATATCTTACGCACGATGGCGGCTTATCTGGCTGAGCGAACCATGCGTATGCTGCATTGGATTGCTGATTACGCTCCAGAATACTATCCGGCACAGGCACCGTTAGCCTTGTGGTTGATTGCTGCTGTTGCAGTTATGTTGTTACTTTTGCCTAAAGGCTGGTATTTGCGGCCTTTGTGTTTGCTTATTTTGCTTTTATTGCTGTGTTACCGGCCTCCTAAACCGGCTTTTGGCGAAACTAATATCAAAATATGGGATGTAGGGCAGGGACTAGCCATCAGCATTACTACCGCCAGACATGAATTGCTATTTGATACTGGTACAGCTTACGCGGCACAGTCTGTGCTTATGCCCAACCTGCGTGCGGCTGGTATCAATCGTTTGGATACGCTGATATTGTCACACCATGATAATGATCATGATGGTGGTGCTTCGTTAATTAGGCAACAGCTGCAACCACTGAAAATTATTGCTGGACAGAGCAAAGCCTATAACTTTCCGGTGCAACCCTGCCTAGGTGGTGAAAACTGGAAATGGGATGGAGTATGGTTTGAGTTTTTGAATCTACCAGTAACACAGAATAATAAAAAAAATGATTACAGTTGTGTTTTGCGAGTGATCAGCGCTGATAAGGCACTGCTAATAACTGGAGATCTGGGAAAACAAGGAGAACGAGCTTTAGTAGAGGCTTATGGTGATGATTTATTTAGTCAGATTCTTGTATTAGGCCATCATGGTAGTAAACATTCCAGTGAAAAAAACTTTCTTCGTACTGTGGCTCCTATCTATGCAGTAGCCAGTGCCGGCTTTGCCAATTCTTATAGCCATCCTCACACAGAGGTTCAACAGTTACTGGAACAAGAAGGTGTTACTCTATTACGCACCGACCGGCAGGGAGGATTACAGACAACTCTATCTTCACACCCACTACATTGGAAGTTATTACAAAACTACCGGCCTTATTGGCAGCGTAAACCAGCATTACTTTAGTTTACCAGCAACTGAACGCCATAATATACTGGCGTATAATGGATAAAATAAATAAACGGCTGATTTGAAGGATTCAACATGCACTGGCGTAAACTATCTATATATATCCTGACAGCTTTCATACTGGCTGCATGTGCTACCCCAGAGCAAAAAGCAGCACGGGCTGCGGCAGAGAAAGCTGCACAGCAAAAATTACAACTTGATCTAGCTGCTCAGTGCGACCCTCGCACCGCTGAGCTGATGCAGGCTCAGATGCAGAATCCAGCTTTTTTTTCTGACCCTGCTAATGCCAAAATAGCTCAAGAGTACATGCAGAAAGTAAACTTGCCTATTTTTCAAAGCTGCTACAAGCTGGCATGGAATAATTATATCAATCAGGTGAAGCTAGAGCAGGCGCGTAGCTGGGCCATGCAACGTAGATGGGACAATGATATGGACTGGATGATGTTCCGGCCGCGTTGGTGTCGAAGTAGTCACAATGGACGGACATTTGTTCATCGCTGCTAATGCAAAAAAACAGACAGGTTTAACCTGTCTGTTTGCCTTGTTATAAGTTTACTTACTGAGTTAGAACGTCTACACCTTTGGGAGGTGTAAACTTGAACTGTGCCCGGTTTAATTGTGGATGCGTATTGATTTTACTGAATGTAATCGTAGTCAGATTACCAAAGCTATCCTTTAGCTGCATATTAGCCAGATTCTCACCTTTAAAACCGATACGAATATTCTGATAGCCTGTATTACTACGTTTAGGTAAGGCACGGACATAGTCAATACCGTTGCTGCTACCATCATCAGATAATGAATAGTTGGCATTTAAGGCTGTTTTATTAGATAGAATGGCTGCTGGAGAATCGCCAATTGTCTGATTTTGAGCACGTTTTGTGACTTGAGCCAGATCCTGATCATAAAGCCAGACAGTGTTTCCATCACCTACTATTATCTGTTTATAGGGCTGGGTGTATTCCCAGCGAAACAGCCCCGGCCGCTGAATAGCAAAAATACCCGCAGTTGTCTGAGTTCGCTTTTTACTTTTCACTGACTGACTAAACTGTCCGGAAATACCATCTGTATCAGCATTGAATTTTTGCAAAGTTTCCAGTCCGCCTGCATTAACCCATGCAGTACTGAAAGCCAAAATGCCGCTGAGTACAGCCTGAGACAAAATCCGCATTAAATACTCCTTTGCTTAACAATTATTGAATATTTTAGCTGTTTACAGATAAAGTTGGAACAGAAAATCAATGTTTGATAGGTCATGCCATTCTGGACTAAGACCTAGACACGTCTGCACTTGGCATAAAAATACCAATAAAAAAGCGGATAAATCAGCTTTTTTATTGGTGTGGATATTAGCCTATTTTACTGTTTAGCAGCCTGCTCAAAACGGGCATAATTCTGTTTTGCCTGTTGAAGTTTGGTTGTATTTTCATTCATTTTGTTTTGCAGCTCTGCTACTTTATTGTTGTCGCCTTTTGCCTGAGCTTTTGTTAGCTTACGCTGTGTTTCATCAATTTTATTATTTAGCTTAGCGATTTTCTGCTGATATTTCTGACGCAAATCATTGTTGTTACAATTTTGCGCAATATCGGCTTTTTGTGCATTAAGACGGTTAATCTGTCTTTGATTATTATTAGCGCGGGCATATTGCATTTGATTATCAATCTGTTGCTGTTTTTCAGCACAGGTTTGCCATTGATGATCGGCCAAAGCTGGTAGGGCGGCAGACAATGACAGACTAAGCAGAGCCACTTTAAGTATACGTGTTGTTTTCATAAATTTAACCTCTAGAGAAAATTAATTCTGTGTATTGTAAAACTAAGCAGCGATAAACACTATCTAAAATGTAAATTCAGTTTAAATCAAAGTTTATTTTGTTACTGCAGCGCATGTATACTGAATGCTCAGTTTTTTACCCCTTTCTGTGAAAATGTCCATTGCTGCCTTATTGGAATCAGCTTTGTTAAGTACTTTGCCTGATGAAAAATGTTCTTTGAGCCATACTGCTCATAAATTATGTATTCAAACACCAGCCAATGCTCTGAAGAGGGAGGTAACGGCTGTTATACGTGATTTTCGTTTTGCCGGCCATCCCGCAAGACCTAAGCTGGTACCACCTTCTAAAGTGAAAAGCCGTAAATTTTCAATCGAGGAAGGATATGCGGCTTTATTACACGCCGTTTGTCATATTGAATTTAATGCAATCAATCTGGCGCTAGACGCAGCCTACCGCTTTCGTCTCATGCCAGAAGAATTTACCCGCGACTGGGTACGTATTGCAGCTGAAGAAGCACATCATTTTCAGCTTATGCGGCAACGTCTGCAAGCTTTCGGCTATGATTATGGTGACTTTGCTGCGCACAATCATTTATGGGACATGGCCTATAAAACCGCATTCGACCCACTGCTGCGGATGGCTTTGGTACCACGCGTTTTGGAAGCACGTGGGCTGGATGTTACCCCAGGAATGCGCTCTAAAATTGCACAAAAAGGAGATGAGCATACCTGTGCAGTATTAGATATTATCTACCGCGAAGAAGTAGGCCATGTTCAAGTGGGAAATTATTGGTATCAGTATTTATGCGCACAACGAGGGCTAGAACCACAGGCTTTATTTCGGCGTTTACTCAGCCGTTATGATTTATTTATTTTCCGAGGTTATGTAAATATCGAAGCACGAGAACAAGCAGGTTTTTCCCGTTTTGAACTGGAAATGCTGGAAAATTTCGAACAAAGCCGCCAGTCTGATGTACACAACTGGCGGCTGGCATTGCAAAACTAAATATGTATTCTGTTAGGTAATAACGGCAAAAGAATTCTGAAACTGTATTCTCAATCTATTTCATAGCCGCAGCGAGTGCATTAACATTAAAACGGAACATATCGATATAGGTTGCCGCTGGCGCTCCGTTGCTCAAGGCATCTGAGTACAAACGACCACTGATTTTTGTCTGAGTTTCGCTGGCAATTCGCTGCACCATTTTCGGATTTTTAATGTTTTCTATAAAAATAGCTTTGATATGCTCACGGCGTATCTGGCTAATAATTGCTGCCACCTGTCGCGCTGATGGCTCGGCTTCAGTGCTTACACCTTGCGGAGCAATAAACTGAATACTGTAACGCTTGGACATGTAGGCAAAAGCATCATGACCAGTCAAAACCTTACGTTTGTCTGCCGGTACAGTATTAAATATTTTAGTAGCCCAGTTATTGAGCTCCGCCAGCTGGCGCTGGTAAGCCGCCAGCCGCTGCTGGTAATAGGCTTTGCCTTGCGGATCAACTTTAATCAATGCTCCGGCAACATTACGCGCATAGGTCTGCATCAGAACCGGGTCATTCCATATATGTGGGTCTGTGTGCTGATGATGGTCGTGGCCGTCGTCTGCCATCATCAAAGGCTGAATACCCTGAGTAACAGTAGCCAAAGGTACACGGCTTTGTTGAGCAGCTCGTTGCAAAGACAATGGTTCTAGGCCTAAGCCATTAAGTAGAATCAGTCTGGCTGAGCGCATGTCGCGTAAATCCTTACTGACCAGCTGATACATATGCGCATCCTGATCATAACCAATCAAGCTTCTGACCTGTACACGTTCACCGCCAATTTGCCGTGTAACATCGCCCAGAATACTGAAACTGGTGATAACCGGCAGCGGTGCCGCCTGAAGCAGGCTGGCTAAACTACACAGAAACATACTAAGCAGGCAAATAAAAAAGCCTCGTTTCATTTTTTATATATCCTTCAGTGGTTTATGATGCAAAAATTATCTCTAAGCAACATGGTGTCGCTGACGTTTATAGACTCGCCATAGAATACCGCTTTCACTGCCAACAAATAATGACAGTATATAAACCAGACCACAGCACAGAATAATAGCCGGCCCAGATGGTAAATCAATATAGAAAGACAATAGCAGACCTATATAGCCACACAACACAGCAATAATAGCTGCTATCATCAGAATACCGCCCATAGATTTCTGCCACAAACGGGCACTGATAGCGGGCAACATCATTAAACCTACAGACATCAGTGTTCCTAAAGCCTGAAATCCAGCAACTAGATTCATCACAACCAGTATTAAAAAAATAATGTGCCAAAGCGTGCCTTTACCGTTCACAGCACGTAGAAAAAGTGGATCTATGCTTTCCAGCATTAGCGGGCGATATATCACGGCCAATACCAGCATTGATATACTGCTCACTATCGCCACCAGCGTCAGCGCTGACTTATCGACTGATAAAATCGAACCAAAGAGTAAGTTCAATAAATCAACACTGTTTCCGCCACGGCTCACCAACACCACACCTAAGGCCAAACAGGTAAGAAAAAAAGCGGCAAAGCTGGCATCCTCGCGCACATTGGCAAATCGGCTGGCCAAACCGGCCAGCAATGCCATCAACAGGCCAGCAATAAGCCCGCCTAAACTCATTGCTGGTAAACTTAAGCCAGCTAGCATATAGCCGGCTGCTGCACCCGGTAAAATAGCATGCCCAAGCGCATCCCCAACCAGACTCATACGCCGCATCATCAAAAAAACCCCAACCGGCGCAGTACCTAAAGCCAGAAATACAATTGAACATAATGCATAACGCATAAAATCGTAATCAGCAAAAGGCTGAAAGAGTAAATAGGCCATATTCATTAATTTACCTGTTACACCACTGATCCTGTTCGTATTGCTGCATTGCTGCGGCCGCCTGTTGCAGATATTGTTCAGTCAATACATGATCCGTTTTACCCGCTGCAATTTTTTCCCGAGCAATTAACAAAGTGTAGGGGAAATACGCCTGCACCTGCTCATAATCATGCAAAACCGTAATCACCGTACATTGCTTCTGCTGCTGGTATGCTTTCAAAATATCCAACAAAGCAAAAGTTGTAGCAGCATCAACTGCGTTAAATGGTTCATCAAGCAACAAAACACGAGCATTCTGAATCAACATGCGTGCCAGTAATACTCGTTGAAACTGGCCGTTAGACAACTGAGCGATACTGCGTGCCTGATATTGCAGCATACCAACTTGAGTTAATACTGCAATAATCCGCTGATGCATAGATTTACTGATACCCGCAAAGAAACCAGTTTCATACCATAACCCCATTGCAACTAGTTCAAACACACTCATAGGCTGACTGCGGTCAATATCCGACTGCTGAGGCAGGTAAGCTATATCAGAGCGCTGTAAATGCTGCCAGTAAATTTCACCACTATCGGGTCGTACTAGCCCCATAATGGCTTTGAGCAACGTGGATTTACCCGCTCCATTAGGGCCGAATATTGCCCACATTTCATTTGGTTTAAAATCAATGCTGAGATGATGGATAGCTGGTCGCTGGCGATAACTAACCGTGACATTGTCTACCTGAATACTCATGATGCACTCACTGCCCATGCATACATCAACCACATCAAAGCCAAAATAACGCCCACACCCATCAACCGTTTACCCACACCGCATAGCAAAAGTGAAAACATTGTGATGCCTCTACCGGATCAGCCCAATGACAATTTAATGTTATAGTATAACATTACATTCATCATACCTATACTATAAAGTTTTAGCAAAATGAGAAATTTTAAGCAGTCAAAGGAAATGATAAATGATGTGTTAGCGCTCTAATGGGCAAGCGGTTGGGATGCAAAGCTTGTTGCAGCCGCACAGATAAAGGAGAGGGCAAACCTAGTATGGCAGCAGCAATTGCTTCGGCACATAAAGGCGCTGTCAGCAAACCTCGGCTGCCATGAGCTGTATTAATAAACATACCTGGCTGCCATGGACAAGGTTGATTAAGCCGATAATTTTTGTCCAAACGCAAGCGGGCATACTGTTGCAGCATCGCCTCTGCATTGCCCACAGGCCCAGCCAAAGGCAAATGATCAAATGCATCACAGCGTATAGCCGCATGTCCCTGTGGTTTTGCATTCGGATTCAGATTTGCTGCGAGATGTGGTAGCCAGCGGCGCAATTGCTGCCAGTTAACATTTTCATCCTCTTCATTTAGGCTGTTATCGGTATTGTTCGGATGAAAAGTGGCACCAAAACAAAGTTTATCCTGCCATGCGGGGGTAATATAGCTATTTCCACTTAGCGCACAGGTTGGTTTTATAACATCAGTTCTAAAACAAGCTGTGGTAGTTTGTCCTCTGATTTTATGCAATGGCCAGCCAGCAACTGGAAAGAGCGTATCACTGTCCGCTCCGGCACAGATAACTACATGGGATGCTTCCAAAGTGAATGATCGATTCATATTCTGACAAACAATTTGCCAGCCATTATTCTGATACGCAACACTTGTAACTTTAGTTGCAGTCAACACCTCAATTATAGGTTGTCTAAGCAAAGCATCAACCCAGCTATAAGGATTGATGGCAGCACCAAATGGCCACCATAATCCCCCTGAAGGTAATTCCATACCGGCAATATCACCAGCCTGAGTCTGCGTGATAGATCGAAACAAAGCATTATCAGGATTTTGCGAAGCTAATAATCCATTGCGATTTTTTTCAGCATCATTGTAATTCAAATGGAGTACACCACAGTCTAGCCAGCCTTGACCCACTGGCAAACTATTTTGAAGCAGGCTACGGCTAAATCCATAGCCTGCCAGCAACAACTCTGTCTGCACAGTATAATTGGGAGAAATTTTGGCATACAACAGCCCGAGATAGTTGCCAGAGGCAGCACTGGCGAAGGCATGTTGTTCAATTACTGTGACCGCAATCCCCCGTTTGGCAAGAGCAAAAGCAGTGGCAGCTCCAGAAATACCGGCACCGATTACCACTACAGATTTAACTGCTAGAGTGGGAGGCAATGTTAGCCAAGGTTTAAAACCACTAACACCAATGTCAGCCTTATCGTGTGAAAAACCCGAGTAAAACTGCACCCAGTGCTTATATTCTTGAGGCCGAATCAGAAGGAATTTACCTGCCGCTCGAAATGGATAGCTGAATACCGGTTGCTGTTGCCAGAATAATCTTGCCTGAGTCCAAAACCTCACTATCGCTTGCCCAGAGGCTGAGGTAGCCAATAATGTCTTCGGCCAGCTTTCGGCTACAACTATAACCTCAGCCTGCTCATCATTTCCCAACTGCTGAGCCAGCTCATCTGGCTGTGGCCAATTATGGAAGACATAAGCACTCATGGCAGCCGTACAGTTTCATTATGCTCAGCTGATGCACCGCTACCCTGATTTAGCCAGAGCCATTGCTGTTGCAACGTCTGCCGCAGACTATTCTGCTTTTGCTGAGAAGTATGTAAACCAGCAGTAAGTTTTTGATAATCTATGGAGAATGAGGGTCTAGTAAACGTACCGTTAATACGTAACGGCAGTAAAGTCTGTTGTTGTGCTCGTCGAGTGGCAATCAGAACATTATAATCCATCTGTTGTTGTAACCACTTCACATCACCAGTACCCTTGATATCAAAATTATCAGCATGTAGTTCCATACGGCTACTTCTGGTATTTCCATTACTCAATGGAATCTGCAAGCGAATATAGCGAAAAGGCGTTTGGCTAGTTTCGTTGTAAGCTACAGTTGTCTGACTGTCACTATTTTGCAGAATATTATTAATATCAATACCGTTCCACACACCTTGACGAATATGGATATCCGCCTGACCCGAAAGACTGGAAAGCCATTGCTGACGGTTGACACCTGTTCCATGGAAATCAAAGTCTGCATCGCCTTCACCATCAAGATTATGCAAACCAAATGTATCTTGTAAAAATGATTTCATTTGCACACCACGTGCATGTTGCCGTGCTTTCCAGCTTAAAGGATTAGAATTAGTCACCTGCAACAATCCATCAGTATTGCCACCATACATATTTAAACTGATAGGGTCCAAATTCAATGTACGTGCATTTAGAGACAACTGAGTTTTAAACTGATTCACAACTACCGTTGGTGTGAGCAGAGAATCAATGGATAGTTGTGCCGTAAGCGACCGTTTCCTAAACCAGCGATACCATAACTGTTGCCAGTCTGGCGGGAGCAAACTAGTACTGTTATCTGCATAAGGGCGTAAATTTAACTGTGCCAGATGAATGCTTCCGTTTATTTTTGCTTGCTGTTTATCATGTTGATAGTCAAGAGAAATGCTGACAGGCTGATTATCAAACTGGCCTTGCAGATTAAGCTGACCGTTGCCGGCATCGTCGCCCTGAACACTGCCAGATAAATCACTGATGAAACGGGAGTTGGGTAGGGCATTGACAGTATCCTGGTGGCTATTCACCGAAAAATTGTCAATTTTCCAGTGGCGCATATCCAACCATGATAGCTGACCGCTGACAGTAAGCGCGGTCTGGAACAAATGGCTTTGCCAACCGCTGTCAATCTGAAACTGAGGTAAAAACCAGTGATTCTGCAACCAGCTGGTATTGGTGGAAGACACCGTGGCATTAATCGCATTATCACCAATCTGAGCTGTAGCAACACCATTTAATTGTGGTAAAAACAGTTTAGCCCAGCCTACCTGCCAGTTTTGCCCATTGCCGGTCACATGCAACTGATTACGCTGACTATGCCACTGCCATTGCACAGCAGCTGTCTGCAATAACTGCTGCTGTGGCAACCAGCGTGCATCAAAATGCCACTGGCCGTTACTCTTACCCAAAACAGAGACTTTCGTATCTATTTCCAGATTAACATCTTTCCACTGCATCACAGCATCAGGATGATAAACAGCATTGAGCTTGCAATGCAGAGTTTGCATATCTTGGCCTCCTAAAATTCCCTCCAGTTGCAGTGCACTGGAGCTGCCAAGATTACGCCATTGAAGATTCATCTGCTTAATATACTGTAAGTTCTGATCGTCTTGAATATTAAATTTAGCGTTTTCTAGTATCAGCCGGTTTATATGTAAACGTTTACCCGAATATGCTTTCTGCCATAAATCAGCCAGATTCCACTGGCCGTTACTACCGCGTACCAGATTGATACTTGCATCGTTAAGCTGCAACTTTTCAATTGTCATGCGGCCAAAGAAACTTTGCCAGCCCAAGCCGATTTTCATCTCGCCTACATTAATGTCATTTTTTTTAGTGGCAACATTTTTAACCTGCACCTGATGTAATGTCACAGTAGGGCGCGGAAACATAGAACGGCTGATATCTGCATCAAAAAAAACTTGTCTGCCACTATCGGCCACAAACTCATTAGCACGTTTATTAATTTCTTTAGCATTAAACAAATAATGCAACACAGCCATATCAATGGCCAATAGTAAAAATATGCTCAGGCAGCCAAAAACCAGCAATTTCAACCAAAATTTGCCTGAATGCAATAATGAAATCATAAAAAATTAATTTAAAATTGTTTCAGAATATGGATTTGTCGGCTTCAAAACAAATCCATTCTGAAATAACCGTTACAATAGAAAACAATCCAAGCCTTACAAAAGCGTGGATTAAGTCCATATAAAAATACTTATATCAGTCCGCATCTGAAAACAGAGTTAATAAATTAATTCTGTTTAAAATTTACTTGCCCGTCATTTAATTTAAGACACAGATTATTTTAATGATGCATATGATGAGAATTTTCAGTTTGGCTTATATCAGCAGAAGCGGGTCCTATAGCAACAGGCACATTCAGAATAAGGGGGCGTGCATGACGGAAAGTCAATCGCACTGGAATAGTAGTATCTTTAGCCAATGGTTTTTTTAAACCCATCAGCATAATATGCATTTTCCCTGGCTGTAAATGTGTCACTTTGCCAGCAGGTAAAGGCAAACCTTTGGGCAAAGAACGCATTTTCATCACACCGTCAGTTTCTACCGTTTCATGCACTTCAGCAGACATCGCCACCGGTGTCGAAGCGCTAAGCAATATATCATCCCTGCCGGATTGATTATCCAGATCCATAAATACACCACTGGATGACATGCCAGGCACACTAAAACGAACCCAAGCATTATTTGCTTCAATGCCCTTAGCCATCAGCAGGCTAGCATAAGAAGCTAATAATGCAGTAAACAGTAGTTTTTTCATGTTATCGCCTTCAGCAAATTTCACAGTAATTTTGTTTGTGATGATTTAACCAGAATTAGCCTAAACCATCACAACTTACTTACATTATACCGCCAAATGAGGTGCAAAAATCTGCAATAATTGAGCCAGAATTTTCGGATTGGCAGCTACAATATCACCACTGTCCAGCCATGCCTGCTCACCTTGCATATCGGTAACAATCCCACCAGCTTCCTGAACAATCAGAGCACCGCCGGCAACATCCCAAGGTTTAAGATTAAATTCAAAAAAACCATCCACACGGCCACAGGCTACATTACATAAATCCAATGCGGCCGAACCTTCACGACGTGCACCGGCTGTTTTAGCCAGCACATCTTTTAAAATGGCTAGGTAAGTATTCATCATACTTTGATCAACCACCGGAAATCCGGTAGCAATCAGACTGCGCAGCAAGTCAATACGACCACTTACTCTAATACGTTTGTCATTTAGTAGCGCACCTTGCCCACGGCTGGCAACATATAGATCATTGTGCTCTGGAGCATAAACCAGTGCTTCAGCCAATGTTCCCTTGTGCAATAGCGCCATAGAAATAGCATATTGCTTATGTCCATGCAAATAATTCGTAGTTCCATCCAGAGGATCAATAATCCACTGATACTCAGCATGAATATTTCCCAGCTGGCCGGCTTCTTCACTCAGAATAGCATGCTGGGGATATACTTCCTGAATAGTGCTAACAATAATTCGTTCCGCCTCACGATCAACATCAGAAACAAAATCGTTAGCAGCTTTATTGTCAATTTTAATATTATTTAAATTGCTGCTGGCGCGATGCATCATCTGGCCGGCTTTACGCGCTGCTTTCCAGGCAGTAGTCAAAATAGGATTCATGCTCATTCTCGTGATATGGCTGATAAAAGCTTCAAACAGATAGAAAAGACGTGTTTTAAAGAACAAATGCCGCATTAAAACAACATAGCGGCAATGGAATAGAGAAATTAATTATACGGCAAAATTGCTTTTTCCAAAACCGGCTACTTTCATATACAGAATATATAAACTCATTTTGCTATAATATGCTGGATATATCAGCATTCTGCTATTTCTGAGCTCTTCCCCAGATTTAATATTAAACATGAACAAACCCGTACTTCCCGATTTTTTAAGTAACATACTTGTAGTACTCACACGTACCAGCCATCCGGCAAATATTGGTTCCGCAGCACGTGCCATGAAAACCATGGGGCTCACCAACCTGACACTGGTCGCACCAAATCTGATGCAAACTCCCATGACAACGCAGCCTCCAGTATTCGACAGTACCAATCCAGACACATTTGCTTTACCGGAAGAAAGCTTTATTCTTGCATCTGGAGCAAAAGATGTGCTGGAAAACGCACACGTAGTAGCCACACTTAATGAAGCTCTGGCTGATACCACATTATCTTGTGCCCTTACCAGTCGGCGGCGTGAGCTGACAGCTCCTTTGTACACACCACGCGAAATTATGCCTTCATTACTGGATACAGCCAGAGCTGGGCAAAAAATTGCATTAGTATTCGGTAATGAAACTTATGGACTAAGTATTGAGGAAGTACAAAGCTGCAATCGCCTAATTACCATCAACGGTAATCCTGAATATTTTTCACTAAATCTAGCTCAAGCCGTACAGGTAATCTGTTATGAATTATTCAGCCACGTAAACAGCAGTATGGCCCATTTGATACAGCCAAAAAATCTGGCCACACATCAACAAACACATGATATGGTGGCACATCTACGTCAGGTAATGGATAAAGCCGGATTCTTTAACCGGCGTAATGAAACAAGGTTAATGCGCCGTATGGCTGCCATGTTTGACCGAGCGCAACTCAGTACCGAAGATATTGACATCTTACGTGGCTTTTATAACACCATTAACCAGCAAATTCAGAAAAAGCAAGATTAACTTTCAATAAATCATGTTTATAAAGGAGAAAGCACTACTCATGAATTATGCTTCTGATCCCATCTGGTGGCGGTTAAAAAAAACCATTGTACGCGATTTGGCTAGTTTACTAACCGCTCCATCACCATGGATTTCTACCGTAGAATTGCCTATTTCCCAATTACTTGGGGATGATGGCTTTCGGTTTTTACTCGCTCTTGATAAACATCCCGAGGATTTATATTTATTCCTGAAAAGACACAGTGGTTACCAATCCCATCTGGGTATATACGCAGAAAAATTATTGCAATACTGGTTTTTAAATGCCCCTCATAGCCAGCTCATTGCCCATAATCTGACAGTGATGGATAAGCAGCGTACAGCGGGAGCCATGGATTTCATCGTACAGCTGAATAATCAGAAATATCATCTGGAATTGGCGTGTAAATATTATGGTAGTTATTCAAATGAACTGGAAAGCTTTAATGGCCTGAATCAGTCAGATCTGCTGAAAAACAAAAGGGATAAAATCATACAGCAGCTAGCATTGAGCACAAGTCTAGAAGCCAAAAAATCGCTGGCAAAGTTATCTGTGCAACCAGAAGAGCTCCGGCAAGCCAGTATAATCCGAGGCATGCTCTTTACCCCTACGGGCAACACACATTTTCACATACCAATAAATCCTTTATGCTGGCAGGGGCGATACATCGAAGACTGGTCTGTTTTGGAAGCTCTGGAAGACTCTCGCTTTTATCTTCTCAATCATTTATCTTTACTATCACCAGCACGCCTTAGCAGCAATGCAATCGTGAATTTTGATCAGATTAAACAAATAAAGCAGGGTATCATAGCAATAGTACAAAAGCATGAAGATGGTTACTGGCACGAAACAGAAAGAATCATGAAAAAAGACAAAAATCCTGTGCAACCATAAATTACTGCAAGTGTCTCGGACATTACATAGGCTTTTATAAAGGCTTATGGTAAACTTGCGATTTAATTTTGTCTGCATGAAAGAATGCCGGGTACTGACAGCCCAGGCAGTGCCTGAAGACAAATCAAACAAATCAGATTAACTGACATCTAAGGGTTAACGATGAGCGTAACAGTAGAAAAATTAGATAATTTAGAGCGTAAAATTATTTTGGCTCTGAACTGGGAAGACATCCGGGCAAAAGTCAATGCACGAATGAAAGTGGCACAGAAACGTGCTCGCGTTGATGGCTTTCGCCCTGGTAAAGCACCACTGCGAATTATTGATTCCATGTATGGCTATGGCATTCGCGATGAAGTGCTGAACGAAATGACCCATAAAGCTTTCGAAGACCTCATTGTAGCTGAAAAACTCAAAGTAGCAGGCCTGAAAAGCCTCACCGCTTTGGAAGATGAAGATCAGGACGATGAAAAATTCTACAAAATTGCTGTAGTGTATGAAGAATTTCCAGAAATCAAAATCGGCGATTTAACTTCTCAGGAAGTCACCAAATTCAGTACTGAAATCGGTGATACAGAAATCGATAAAACAATTGACATCTTGCGCCAGCAGCGTACCCGTTTTAATCACGTAGAACGGGAAGCACAAATTGGAGACCGGGTAATCATTGATTTTGCCGGCAAAATTGATGGAGAGGCTTTTGCTGGAGGATCTGCTGAAAACTATCCGTTCTTACTAGGGAAAGGCCAGATGCTGCCTGACTTCGAAACAGGTATTGCCGGTATGAAAGAAGGTGATGTAAAAGAAGTATCAGTTACCTTTCCAGAAGATTACCAGAGCAAAGAGCTCGCTGGTAAAACAGCTATTTTTACCATTACTCTAAAAAATGTTTCTGAAGCTGTTCTGCCGGAAGTAAATGAAGAATTTGCCAAATCACTGGGCATTGAAGACGGCGACGTAGAAAAAATGCGTGCTGAAATCAAAAAAAATGTCAGCCGAGAAGTAAACCGTCGCGTTAGTGAAATGACAAAAGATAGCGCTATTAACGCTTTGCTGGCCTCTACACCTATTGAAGTACCTACTTCTATGATTACCGAAGAAGCTAAAAGCATGGCAGCACGCATGAAAGAAAATTTTGCCGCGCAGGGTATGGATCAAAAAGATTTGGACTTGCCGCTTGACATGTTTAATGAACAAGCTAGTCGCCGAGTAGCCATTAGCCTGATTATGGGCGAATTGATACGCGAAGAAAAACTGGAGCCAAGCGAAGAACAGGTACGTAAAGTTATCAATGAGTTCGCCGACAGCTATGAAGATCCACAGGAAGTTATTGATTGGTACTATAGCGACAAAAAAAATCTGCAAGTGCCAACTTCTCTGGCTATCGAACAAAATGTTGTAGACTATGTCCTCAGTAAAGCCAAAGTTAGCGATAAAGTGCTTACTTTTGATGAAGTAATGGGACAGCAGGCACAGGCCTAAACATAGCAAACATTGAATAAATGACCAAAAGCACCAAAGTAGTTGAGAAGCTGCTTGGGTGCTTTTATTTCTATTGAGGAAAAAACATGTCACATATACAGAATCTTGGTCTCGTACCCATGGTGGTCGAACAAAGCGGCCGTGGTGAACGCGCATACGATATCTATTCACGTTTACTTAAAGAGCGGATTGTATTCATGGTAGGGCCTGTTACAGACGAAACCGCCAATCTGATCGTAGCGCAGTTATTATTTTTGGAAAGCGAAAATCCCGATAAAGATATTTCTCTCTATATTAATTCACCGGGTGGGTCTGTCACTGCCGGTATGTCTATTTTTGATACCATGAATTTTATTAAACCAGATGTAGCTACTTTATGCTTGGGTCAGGCTGCAAGTATGGGAGCTTTCCTTTTATCTGCCGGAGCTAAAGGTAAACGCTTCGCATTGCCAAACAGCCGTGTAATGATTCACCAACCTCTCATCAGCGGCGGCTTAGGTGGACAAGCATCTGATATCGAAATTCATGCGCGTGAATTACTCAAACTGAAAAAACAGTTAAACGAACATTTGGCTCGTCATACTGGCCAAAAACTGGCACAAATTGAAAAAGATACAGACCGTGATAATTTTATGTCAGCAGAAGAAGCACAGAAATACGGATTAATTGATGAAGTACTGGTTCATCGCCCCAAATAAACATTCCTGATGCTTAATTAACTAAGAGCAAGCTTTAAATCAATATAAAATCGAAACCAAAAATTGGTTTCGATTTTATATTTTTTCACAATACCTATCAGTATAAATTATTCGAGCTGAAGTCAGCTTTTACGTTGATTACTAATACCCATTAGCATCGCCAGTATCACCATTACTGATAAAGTAGCAGTACCACCATAGCTTACCAATGGCAAAGGCACTCCCACCACTGGCAGAATACCACTAACCATGCCCATATTAACGAATGCATAGCAAAATAATGTCATAGTCAGTGCACCAGCTAAAGTACGGCAATACAAAGTAGGTGCTTTAAGCGTAATATATAAACCGCGCACCAAAATAAATGTATATACACTCACTAGCAGAATATTGCCAATCAGACCAAACTCTTCTCCAAAAACTGCAAAAATGAAGTCAGTTGTGGATTCAGGAATATAATCAAGATGTGTCTGAGTTCCTTCGAGCCAACCTTTTCCCCAGATTCCTCCTGATCCAATAGCCGTCATCGATTGCAGGATATGATAACCAGCACCAAGACGATCTTTAGTAGGGTCAAGCAAAGTCAGTACCCTCATACGCTGATAATCATGCATCCCATAATTCCAAATTATAGGCAGCATAGCCACAAACCCGATAATCGCAGTAATAATAACTTTCCACGGTAAACCAGCAAAAAATATAACAAACAAGCCGGAGGCCATAATCAAAGTGGCAGTACCTAAATCAGGCTGTTTCAAAATCAGTGCTACAGGGATAAATATCAGCACAAAGGCAATAATATAGTGATACCAGCGAATATTACTTTCATTTTTCTGGAAATACCATGCAATCAGCATTGGTACAGCTATTTTCATGATTTCTGAGGGCTGGATTCGTCCTATCCCAATATTTAGCCAGCGAGTAGAACCATTTACTGTGATACCAGCAAAATGCACACCCACCAAAAGTAATATACCTAAACCATAAAGGGGTAACGCAAAATTACTTAATATCTGCGGTGGAGTTCGTGCAATCAGCCATAATAAAATAAAACTAAGAATAGTATGCAGGGTTTTATTTTCCAGCTGGCCAAAATCTTGTCCATCTGCCGAGTAAAGTAGAAATAAACTCATGACATAGATTATCAACATAGCATAAAACAGCCACACATCCATCGGTGCCCAGAGCTTATACCAGATACGTTTCAACCATTGCTTCTCATTAATCATATTTATTCATCTCACAAGCCTGACTGTGGACGATAGGCACGTAGTAATGGTGGCAAAGCAGCCTGATTATGCTCATCATGCTGTTGCGCATCCATCATGGCATTATTGGATAAATCATTTACCGGCAAATCAGAAGCATTGCTGGCCACACCTGCGCTAGGAAGATTTTTGAGTTTCAACAGATAAAAATCGGCCAGCTGTCGAGCCAATGGTGCAGCCGTTGCTCCCCAGCCATTATTTTCAAGAATTACAGCTATAGCTATCTGAGGTTTGTCAGCCGGCGCAAAAGCAATAAACCAAGCATGGTCACGTAACTGCATTTTTAGTGCTGCAGCATTATAACGAGCACCTTGCTTAATCTGTACCACTTGTGCCGTCCCCGTTTTACCTCCCATGGTATAACCCAGACCAGAGCCGATTGCAGCAGCAGTCCCACCCGGCTTCAATACTTTTTGCATTGCGTCCTTCACATATTCAAAATTGCTGCGTTTAAATGGCACAGTTCTGACAGGCTGAGGATCAATCAAGGTCATTTTTTGGGAATTATGATCGAGTAAAGCCTGTACCAGATGAGGACGATAAACAATGCCATCATTACTCAAAATAGCAGTAGCAAAAGCCATTTGTAATGGTGTATACGCATTGTAACCCTGTCCAATGGCCATACTGACACTATCGGCCGGCTGCCACACCCGTGCCTGTGGCTTATAACGAGCAAATCTTTTCTCTTTCCATGCACGAGTTGGCAACACACCTGCATATTCATGATTAATATCAATACCGGTCTGTTTACCAAGATTAAATTCGGCCAGATAGGGCGACATACGGTCAACACCCATTTCGTAGCCCAGCCGGTAAAAAAATGTATCCGATGATACCTGAATGGCCTTGCTCAGATTAGCAGAACCATGTCCACCTCGTGCCGCATCACGAAACTGATGCGTAGAACCCGGAATACTCCAGACACCAGGGGCAGGCAAGACGGTGTTCTGATTTAGTTTGCCACTTTCAAGTGCAGCCATAGCCAAAAAGGGTTTGAAAGTAGAACCGGGTGGGTACATCCCTTGTGTAGCTCGGTTCAATAATGGATGGCGCCAATCTTCATTCAAACTTTTCCAGGTTTCCGTGTCTATTCCATCAATAAACAAATTAGGGTTGTAGCTTGGTTTGGATACCATTGCTAGAATGGCTCCGGTCTGCGGATTTATCGCCACCAACGCACCTCGTTTATTGCTCATCAACCGGTCGGCTTCCTGCTGTACACGGATATCCAGTCCTAGCCTCAACGTTTGCCCTGGAATGGCTGGTACGGTTTTTATTGTCCGAACAATATGACCCTGAGCATCTTTTTCAACTTCACGATATCCAGGCACACCGTGCAGCTGGCGCTCATAATATTCTTCCAGCCCCATTTTGCCGATATGTGTGCTACCACGGTAGAGGTTAGTAAGATTAGCCTTATCCAGCGCCGCCATATCACGGTCACTAATACGGCCGATATAACCAACAATATGTGCCAGTAACTCACCATACGGGTAATCCCGAAAAGTACGGGCATTTATTTCCACACCCGGAAACCGATATAGTTCAGCTGCAAGGCGGCTGGCTTCTTCCATGGTGAGCTTCAGTTTTAAAGGAACTTTATCGTAAGACCGGTAATCAGCGCGAAATTTAGCAAAACGTTTCAAATCACTGGGTGTGATGTCTACATAAGCGCGTAAAGCATTAATAGTATCATCAATTTTTCCCGGGACCTGATTAGGGATAATCTCCAGCGAATATGCGGGATAATTATGGGCCAGCACTACACCATTAACATCTACAATTTCACCGCGTACCGGTGGCGTAGGAATCAAAGAAATACGATTATTGGTAGCCGCAATAACATAATCATCATATTTGATAACCTGTAAATAAACAAAGCGTGCAATTAACAGGCAAAAACAAACAATAATTAATATAAATGCTACTGCAATCCGTAATCCCAGATCACCATATTGAGCCGGTTTGGACGGACGTTTTTTTTTGGTTCGAAATTGCAGTGCTTTCATAGACGTCTAGAGTAGGCGAGATAAAGCATGAATTTAGATAACAGAGGCCAGAGCAAAGCACTGATAAAGGGTGAAACAAAAAGATTCCAGCCTGTGAACTGATGCGTAGAAAAAAAATGAACAATTACCAAAATTAGTGTCATCAACATCAAGCTGCCAAAAATGGTTAGTGCTTGAAACCCATATGAGTAACCAAGCATCTGGTGCCGGTTTTGCTCAATTACATACACCGCAGCAATCAAAGCAAGCGCATGCTGACCAAATGGTGTACCCTGACCAACATCCACAATCAGACCAAGTATAAAAGCCATGCCAATACCAACATTCTGCGGCCGGTGTAAGCTCCAGTACAAAGTCATCATTGCCGTACAGGCTGGCAGCCAACCGGCTAGTGGCTGGGGAATAGGAATTAAATCTAGAAATAATGCAGCCACAAGACTCAAAACAATAAGCCGTTTTCGGGTATGGCGGTGCAGGCTGTCTACTTCAGTCATGATTGGCGGATGTTGGGTTAGTCACTGCTACATCAGCAGAATAATGAGCTGTCTGCCCATGCTTTTGGGGAATAACCAGCACAAATGTGCTGCTACGCATTTGTGCCACCGGCTCAATCTGAGCACGATAATAGGGCGAACCATTACCACTTTGTGCTTTTGTGACGGTAGCAACTGGTATACCTGCTGGATAAACACTATCCATTCCAGACGTTACCAGCAAATCATTGGGTAATAAACTGGCATTAGCCGGAAAATAACGCAAGTCCAAACTACCAGAGCGACCATAAACCAATGTACGAACTCCAGTGCGCATAACCATAGTCGGAATCACTGCATTAGTACTGGTTATCAGCATAACCTCCGAACTTAAAGGCTGAACTGCAGTAATCTGTCCGATTAGGCCATGCTCATCACTTACTGCATCTCCCATGCGAATCTGATGATGGCTACCTTTATTAATGATAAACCTATCAGCAAGCGGATTACTGTCATTTGATACAATCTGCGCTACCTGCGCCTGTGGCAAAGCTGCTTTTTGCACCTGATTCAGCTGATTCAGATTAAGCACAGACTTTAACTCTACTGCGTGCTGACTGAGCTGCAATTTTAATTGTGCATTCTGAGCCTTCAATAATCTGTTTTCATTGCTCAGATTTTGCTGCTTCTCAAGAAAAACCATACCATTGGAAACAGCGTTAACCGGCTGCATAGCTAGCCACTGAAACGGGTACAAAGCCGTAGCAATATAATTGCGGCTTATTTTAACCACATCATATCGGTTATCAAGCAAAAGCAACACTACCGAAACCAGTGACAGAACAACCAGTTTACTGGTACTGCGCAGACCATTGTGAACAAAATTTAGTGAAGGCTCTGCCATTATCAATTACATTGAACAAAAATTACGGCATTTAAGGATTAGATACAAATACAGAATTCATCTTACCAATCATATCTAGCGCATGGCCAGAACCGCGGGCAACACAGGTAAGAGGATCCTCTGCAATCATAACTGGCAGACCGGTTTCTTCTGATAGCAATCGGTCAAGCCCTTTCAGCAAAGCACCGCCGCCGGTTAATACCAGACCACGATCGGCAATATCTGCACCTAATTCCGGAGGTGTTTGTTCCAGAGCATTTTTAACGGCCTGCACAATTTGATTTAATGGTTCTGTCAGCGCTTCTAGCACTTCATTAGAACTGATTGTAAAGGCGCGCGGAATACCTTCAGCAAGATTGCGTCCTTTAACTTCAATTTCTTTAACTTCCATCCCGGGGAAAGCAGAACCGATATTTTTCTTAATTTCCTCAGCAGTTGATTCACCAATCAACATGCCATAATTGCGGCGCACATAATTGATAATGGCATCATCAAACGCATCACCACCCACACGGATAGAGTGGGAATACACCACGCCGGATAACGAAATTACCCCCACTTCAGTAGTGCCACCGCCAATATCCACCACCATAGACCCTGTTGGTTCTTCGATCGGCAAACCGGCACCAATCGCTGCAGCCATCGGTTCCTCAATCAGGTTTACGATAGATGCCCCCGCTGCCAGAGCAGAATCACGAATAGCCTTGCGCTCAACCTGAGTAGAACCGCAGGGTACACAGATTACGATACGTGGAGCAGTAAAGCGGCTATTGTTCACTTTTTTTATAAACTGCTTCAGCATCTTTTCAGTAACATTAAAGTCAGCAATCACACCATCTTTCATCGGTCTGATTGCTTGAATGCTACCCGGTGTGCGGCCCAGCATTTTTTTCGCCGCCGTTCCCACAGCCAGCATGCCGTTTTTGGCATTTATCGTATCGTTCTGTACCGCCACCACAGATGGCTCGTTCAATACTATGCCTTTATTTTTAATAAAAATCAGAGTGTTAGCTGTACCAAGATCAATAGCCAGATCATTGGATAAATATTTGGTAAAAAAGCGAAACATGGGGCTGTCCTAATGAACTTTAAAATTATCAGTATGGCAAAAGCAGTTGTTTGACACATTAACCAAAGCAAATCAATGCGCCATAGAATAGGGATTTCGGTTATAATTCCTGACTATGTAAAAACCGAATCAGAACGCGCAATGATACCTCAGTTTGCTCGTTTTGCTAAATCAAATTTAAGGATTTTTGATGGCTTTAACACTAAGTGATGTAGATAAGCTCGCACGCCTCTCTCGCTTGAGTCTTTCAGAAGCTGAGCGAAATAATATGCTGGCAGAACTTAATCATGTATTCGAACTGGTCGAAAAAATGCAGGAAGTCGATACAAACGAAGTTGAACCGATGGCACATCCTCATGAACTCGCATTACGTTTACGCAATGACATCGTGACTGAAACTGATCAGCATCAGGCTATACAATCTTGTGCACCTTTGGTCGGCAAAGATATGTACCTTGTACCTAAAGTAATCGAATAAGATCAGATTTGCCAATTAAGCCATATCTTTAATTTTTGAAATTATCACAGACAGCTTCTTATCACACTGTTTGAACATTATCTGACCACCATGCCCAAAAACTACACATTGAAACAATGCAGTGATTTACTGCAAAGCAAACAGGCTTCAGCAAGCGAGTTGGCACAGGAATACCTAGCAGCCATTGCAGCGGATAATCCCAGCCTGAATGCCTATATTACGCTGGATAAAGAACGTACTCTTACAGAGGCCAAAGTTGCCGATAACCGTTTGGCACAAGGTTCAGCCAGTGTATTGACAGGTGTACCCATAGCCTACAAAGATATTTTTTGCCAGCAAGGCTGGCGCAGCGCGTGTGCCAGCAAAATGCTGGATAATTTTACCGCCCCCTATACCGCCACTGTAGTACAGAATTTGCTGGATGCAGGTATGGTCACACTGGGTCGAACCAATATGGATGAGTTTGCCATGGGTTCAACTACTGAGACCTCACATTATGGCATTACCAAAAACCCTTGGCAGCATGATCATGTTCCTGGTGGTTCCTCCGGTGGTTCTGCCGCTGCTGTTGCGGCGCGACTGGCACCGGCAGCATTAGGTTCAGATACTGGTGGTTCTATCCGTCAACCGGCAGCTCATTGCGGCATCACTGGTCTGAAACCTACTTATGGTGTCATCAGCCGCTTTGGCATGGTGGCTTATGCTTCCAGTTTTGATCAGGCCGGCCCAATGGCACAAACTGCTGAAGACTGCGCTTTGCTACTAAACAGTATGGCCGGTTTTGATGAACGAGATTCCACCAGTATAGAGCGTGATAAGGAAGACTACACTCGAGATTTAAACCGTCCGCTTCAGGGTTTAAAAATAGGGCTGCCACGAGAATTTTTTGGAGAAGGGCTTGATTCACAAGTACATTCATCCATTGAGGAAGTATTAAATATACTGAAAAAACAAGGGGCAGAAATTATTGATGTCTCTTTGCCGCATACTGAATTATCCATTCCGGCTTATTACGTTTTGGCATCAGCAGAGGCCAGTACCAATTTATCTCGGTATGATGGTGTTCGTTACGGATACCGAGCAAAAGAATTCAGCAATTTAGATGAAATGTACAGTAAAAGCCGTGCTGAAGGCTTTGGTGAAGAGGTAAAACGGCGCATCATGATTGGTACCTATGTATTATCACATGGTTACTATGATGCCTATTATCTTAAAGCACAAAAACTACGTCGTATGGTTGCCAACGACTTTCAAGCTGTACTTAATCAATGCGATATTATCTTGGCTCCGGTAGCACCTACTGCTGCACCGAAACTAAGTAGCCACAGTAACGATCCAGTGCAAATGTATCTTTCTGATATATACACCGTCTCACTTAACTTAGCTGGATTGCCGGGCATCGCCTTACCCGCCGGTCAAACCACCAGTGGACTGCCTGTGGGCGTACAGCTCATCGGTAACTATTTCGCCGAAAGCCGCCTGCTTGGAATTGCACATCAAATACAGCAACATAGTGACTGGCATACCAGAACACCATTTGCACAATAACAGCCAGTATACGAATTGAAAGAAAACAGAATGAATTGGGAAACTGTAATCGGTCTGGAAATCCATGTTCAGCTAAATACACAATCCAAAATTTTTAGTGGTTCTTCTACTGCTTTTGGTGCAGCGCCGAATGTTCAGGCAAATGTAGTAGATTGCGCCTTGCCCGGTGCCTTACCAGTAATGAATCGCGAAGTGGTAAATAAAGCCATCAAGCTTGGTTTGGCATTGAATGCCACAATTAACAGGAAAAACGTATTTGACCGGAAAAACTATTTTTACCCTGATCTACCAAAAGGCTATCAGATCAGTCAATTAGATTTGCCGATAGTAGAGCATGGGCAGCTGGAAATCGTAGTAGGTGATGAAGTTAAAATCATCAACGTGACCAGAGCGCATATGGAAGAAGATGCTGGCAAATCTGTACATGATGAATTCGAACACTATACCGGCATTGATTTAAATCGTGCCGGTACACCTTTGCTAGAGGTAGTTTCCGAACCTGAAATGCGTTCCGCTGCCGATGCCGTTGCCTATGCTAGAGCAATGCATAGCTTAGTTACATGGCTAGATATTTGTGATGGCAATATGGCAGAAGGTTCATTTCGTATTGATGCCAATGTATCAGTGCGCCCTAAGGGACAGGCTGAATTCGGAACACGCTGTGAAATTAAAAATCTGAATTCTTTCCGCTTTCTGGAGCAGGCCATCAATTACGAGGTTGAACGGCAAATCGAATTGATTGAAGACGGAGGCAAAGTTATTCAGCAGACTCGCCTGTTTGACCCCAATAAGGGGGAAACACGTGCAATGCGCAGCAAAGAAGATGCTCATGACTACCGTTACTTTCCAGATCCAGACTTATTGCCGGTTGTAATTACAGATACAATGCTGGAAACGGCCAAAGCCTCCATGCCTGAGCTACCAAAAGAAATGGCTGCACGCTTCATAGAGCAATATGGTATTTCTGACTATGATGCACGCTTATTAACCAGTAACCATATTCAGGCCAGCTGGTTTGAGCAAGCTGCAAAAATAGAGGGGCATGGCAAACTTGTAGCCAACTGGATGCTTGGAGAACTTGCGGCTGCGCTGAATAAAGCCGGAATTGACATCTCAGCCAGCCCGATCAGTGCCGAGCGTCTAGCTGGACTGACTAACCGGATTGCAGATAATACCTTAAGTAACAAATTAGCTAAGCAGGTTTTTGAAACCATGTGGGACAGTAATCTGTCTGCTGATGCCATTATTGAGCGTGATGGCCTGAAACAAATGACAGATATCGGCGCTATAGAACAAATCATCGAGGAAGTGCTTGCTAAAAATCAGAAATCTGTTGAAGAATTTAAATCAGGTAAAGAAAAAGCATTCAACGCTTTAGTAGGTCAAGTAATGAAAGCTTCACGCGGCAAAGCCAACCCGCAGCAGGTGCAAACTTTATTACGCAGCAAACTGGCTTAAGCGTAAAGGATTAGATATGAAAAAATGGCTGGTACTGACTATCTTATTTGCATTGTCCGGCTGTGGCTTTCATCTGAAAGGCACATCCGCATTTGATACACCTTTGCCCTATCACAGCTGGAAAATAGATGGTGGTAGTATGCAACGGGCATTAGAAGTAGTATTGCGGCGTCAGCCAGATGTTGTTGTTGATACCGAACAGCCAGATGTGGTCGTAAAAGTAATTGCTGCTACTCAGGATTCAACTACATCTTCTGTAGACTTGTCCGGTGGAGCCAGTGAATATTTGTTATCACTGAACGTTACGGTACAAGCTTATCGCCACGACCAGCCATTAGGAGATCCTATTCAAGTAACTGTAAATCGTTATATGGATTATTCTGATCATGAAGTGCTGGCAAAAGAAAACGAACAAAACATGATTTGGCATGACATGCGTACCGATGCAGCAGAACAAATAGTGCGGCGTTTGGCTTTTCTACCCGTCAATACCACAGAATGAGTGAAATATCTATCCATCCTCTGGCCGCAGCATATCTGATTCATGGTGAAGAAGATTTATTGCGGCTAGAGGCTATAGACAAAATCAGAACAGGCGCACGCGAGCAGCAATATTCTGAGCGTGAAGTCGTCATAATTGAATCTGGCTTTGATTGGTCATCTCTATTGGCTTCAGTACAATCTGTAGGTTTATTTGCTGATACAAAACTATTGGAAATACATTTGCCATCTGGCAAACCTGGCAAAGAAGGTGCGGCAATACTACAGCAACTTGCTGAGCATCTACCAGAAAGCACTTGTCTGATGCTGATATTGCCTAAACTGGAACGTACACAAATACAGAGTAAATGGTTTGCGAGCTGGGTTAAAGTCGCTCAAGTCTATGAAGCCAAAGCAGTCAGCCAGACAGCTTTACCTCAATGGATAAAAAAACGCCTAGCTGAAGAAAAGCTTAGCATCGACAACGATGCTTTAGCACTATTTGCTGAAAAAGTGGAAGGTAATCTTCTAGCGGCAAAACAGGAAATTGACAAAATTGTACTTATCCATCCTGCTGGTCATATTGTTACACTGCCTGAAGCACAAGCTGCAGTGGCAAACGTGGCGCGATTTGATGTATTTCAGCTATCAGCTGCATGGATGAGTGGCAATTCCGAAAGGATGGTACGACTGCTTGATGGACTGGCAGCAGAGAGCAATGAACCAGTATTACTTTTATGGGTAATCAGTGAGGACATCCGTACCTTATTACGCTTACTGGCAGCACAAAAACAAGGAAAACCCCTCAGCGAATTACGCCAAAGCCTGCGCTTATGGGGAGAAAAACAGACTCTGGCTCCGCTGGCAGCCAAACGCATTGGTGTAAAACGTTTACTAGGCGCTTTGCAGACATGTGCGCACATCGACAGACAAATCAAAGGTGTGGAAGAGGGTGATGCATGGTCTGAAGTTAAGCACCTGTTTCTGACTTTGACAGCTTGATTACCATGCAAACTAATTCTCTTCCATATCGCAATAAATGTGACAAAAAATGAAAACAGTTGAAAAAAGCGTTTTAGTACTCCATAGTGCCGAGCACATATTTGATCTAGTCAATAACGTTGAAGATTATCCTCAGTTTTTGCCATGGTGTAATCGAACAGAAATTTTAAAAAGAGATGAACATTCACTTGAAGCAGTGTTGCATATGGATTACATGAAAATACGCCAATCCTTTGCTACTCGGAATATCAATCACAGACCTCACAAAATACAAATGAGTTTGCTTAACGGCCCGTTTCGCCGGCTAGAAGGTTTCTGGCAGTTTACCCCTATCGATAATTTAGGCTGTAAAATTGATTTTCGCTTGGAATATGAATTTTCTAGTGCCGTACTTTCAGCACTAATTGGACCTGTTTTCAACCATATAGCTACTACACTAGTAGATGCATTTATTCAGGAAGCCGACAGACGCTATGATGACTGATATTATGGTTGAAGCCGTGTACGCAACATCTGAATGTCAGCATCTATGGCAAGGTAAAGTCGCAGCGGGAACCACAGCACGTCAGGCATTATTAGAATCAGATCTGCCACAACAATTTCCACAAATTGATTTTCGTACAGCCCCTATAGGTGTATTTGGCAAAAAAATTAAAGATGATTACATCCTGTGCAACTGGGATCGCATAGAAGTTTACCAGCCATTACTTATCGACCCAAAAGAAAATAGACGTCGTAAAGCACAACAAAAAAAGTAATCCGTTTTTTCTTGTATTTAATTATCTTACTTGCAAAACATTCTAAGGAAAATCTATGTCCCAAATACGGCTCATAGTAGGTCTGGGCAATCCGGGCACAGAGTATGAACATACACGTCACAACATCGGTTTTGATTTTGTCGATGAACTGGCCAGATTATGGAAAACCAGTTTCAGAGAAGAAAAAAAATTTTTTGGACAAATCGCACGAGTTAATCAGGCTAATAGAGAAATCTGGCTATTAAAGCCATTTACATACATGAATAAATCTGGCACTTCTGTTCTGGCGCTGGCAAAATTTTATAAAATTACACCTGCAGAAATTTTAGTAGTTCATGATGAGCTTGACATACCTTGCGGACAGATAAGATTCAAACAAGGTGGTAGCAATGGTGGTCACAACGGCTTAAAAGATATTCAGGTGTGGCTTGGCAGCCCAGATTTTTATCGCTTACGCCTTGGCATCGGCCATCCCGGCGACCGTAACCTTGTTGTCAGCTATGTATTGCATAAACCACAAGCCCAGGAACAAAACTTAATCAATGAAGCAATTCAAAAGTCACTGACAGCTATGCCTTTACTACTTGAAGGCGAATACAGTAGCGTACAACAACGATTACACAGTAAATGAATTTTGAAAGTTAAAGTAATGAAATACCGTGATTTACGAGAATTCATTGCCATGCTCGAGCAGCAGCAGCTATTAAAACGGGTTCAGATCCCTGTATCACCATATCTGGAAATAACCGAAATAGCAGATCGGGTATTACACAAACAAGGGCCGGCTTTGCTGTTTGAAAAAACAGTCAGTCAGTCAGGAAAACCATATAATTTTCCGGTTTTAGCCAATTTGTTTGGCACAGCAGAGCGAGTGGCCATGGGTATGGGCGCAGAAAGTACTGCTCAATTAAGAGAGATAGGCAAAACTCTAGCTTATTTGAAAGAGCCTGAACCGCCCAAAGGTATTAAAGACGCCTTTGCCAAACTTCCTTTACTCAAAGATTTATGGAGTATGGCGCCACTTATCACAAAAAAAGCACTCTGTCAGGAAATCATTCTTGAAGGAGATGCCGTCGATTTAACGCAGCTTCCTATTCAGAAATGCTGGCCAGAAGATGCAGCGCCACTCATAACATGGGGATTAACCGTCACCCGCGGACCGGACAAGAAACGTCAGAATCTTGGTATTTACCGACAGCAATTACTAGGAAAAAACAAACTCATTATGCGCTGGCTAGCACACCGTGGTGGAGCACTTGATTTTCAGGCATTTAAACAAAAATATCCTCATAAGCCTTATCCTGTATCAGTTGTACTTGGCTGTGATCCGGCCACAATACTGGGAGCAGTTACTCCCGTACCAGACAGCTTGAGCGAATATCAGTTTGCCGGATTATTAAGAGGTTCACGTACCGAACTAGTAAAATGCATTGGTAACGATTTACATGTACCAGCCAGAGCAGAAATTGTGCTTGAAGGCGTGATACAGCCAGATGAAATAGCGCTCGAAGGCCCATATGGAGATCATACGGGTTATTACAATGAACAGGACTATTTTCCAGTTTTCACTGTAGAACGCATCACTATGCGTGAAAATGCTATCTACCACAGCACCTACACTGGCAAACCGCCAGATGAGCCTGCTGTTCTAGGCGTTGCCTTGAATGAAGTATTTATTCCTCTATTACAAAAGCAGTTTCCTGAAATAATTGATTTTTATCTTCCTCCCGAAGGATGCTCTTATCGTATGGCTATTGTCAGCATGAAAAAACAATATGCTGGACATGCCAAAAGGGTCATGATGGGATGTTGGAGCTATTTGCGGCAATTTATGTATACCAAATATATAATTGTTGTGGATGATGATATCAACATACGTGACTGGAAAGAAGTCATTTGGGCTATTACCACTCGCATGGATCCCGTACGGGACACAACACTAATCGATTATACACCAATAGATTATCTCGATTTTGCCAGCCCCATCAGTGGCCTAGGAGGTAAGATGGGATTGGATGCCACCAATAAATGGCAAGGAGAAACTAACCGTGAGTGGGGCAAAGTGATACGCAAAGATGCAACAACCATAGCCAAAATCGATTCCATATGGCAAGATTTAGGTTTATAAATTGCTATTGGCTCCATGCAGTTTAAAAAATTTAGCAGCATAATCAACATATGGTATGCACATGAATAGTAAGATATTTAATCAAATCTGTACTATCTGTTTCAAACTGTGCACACTTTTTATATTAACTGCCTGTCAGACATTACCGTCACTTCAGGGAAGAACAACAGAAACCCATGTTGCAGCCGATATCCCATCTTCATTAGCTTATGCAAATGCTTCTCTTGTTAGCCAGCATCCGGGATTTTCGGGTATATACCCACTTGATGATGGCCATGAAGCCTTTGCAGCACGTGTTGCCTTGATACGTGCAGCTGAGAAAAGTTTGGATGTTCAGTATTACATATGGCGCAATGACACATCTGGGCAGCTATTATTCCACGAACTTGTCTTAGCTGCTCAGCGAGGCGTACATGTCCGTCTACTATTGGACGACAATAACACAGTAGGACTGGATAAAGTTCTCACGGCTCTCAATCAGGAACCTAATATCGAAATCCGGTTATTTAACCCCTTTATCCATAGGCACTGGCGCGCGTTAAGTTACATTACCGACTTTGCGCGATTAAACCGACGCATGCACAACAAATCCATCACTGCAGATAATCAGGCTACCATTCTTGGTGGGCGTAATATCGGTGATGAGTATTTCGATATGGGAAAAGGTACGTTGTTTGTTGACTTGGATATTCTCGCCATAGGTCCTATCGTCAATCAGGTATCTAATAATTTCGATCGCTATTGGAACAGTGCATCTGCATATGATTTTAGCAGCATAGTTCACAGACGCAACAAACTTCAACCTAGTATGACAGTATTTAAGCGGCGTAGTTTCAACCGTTTGCGTGCAGATAGTTACGACAATGCCTATAATCGTGACAATTTCGTCAATCGCTTACTAGATGGCTCACTTGACTACCAGTGGGCACATTTAATTTTAGTAAGTGACAATCCAGAAAAAGCATTGCCTAAAAGTAAACAGGAAACAGCTAAGCAAAATATCGAGACAGGTATTGTAATTGCTCCAGATACAAAAGATACCAATTATCAACATATCATAAAATATGAAAAAGTCAGTTTAACTCTGAATGCACTTGCCGCATCAGTTGTTGAACCACAAAAAGATTTACTGGTTATAACTCCTTATTTTGTACCAACTCAAACGGGTCTAGAATATCTGCAAAAACTCAGAGAAGAAGGGGTAAAAATCAGAATTCTTACCAACTCACTGGCTGCAACAGATGTACCAGTAGTCCATTCGGGCTATTCCCGCTACCGTATTCCTTTATTAAAAGAGGGTGTTGAAATATACGAACTGAAAAATCAGGGTTTTATCAAAGGTCACCGTGACAGGGCATTTACAGGTAATTCTGAATCCAGTCTTCATGCCAAAACATTTACTATAGACGGACAACAGCTTTATATTGGTTCCCTGAACTTCGACCCACGTTCCGCCAGACTCAACACCGAAATGGGTGTTGTTATTCAATCACCCGAAATGGCACAATATATGAATCAGGCCATCAATGAGGCCTTACCTGACGTGACTTATCAAGTAAAACTCTCACCTGAGGGCAAACTAGAATGGTTGAAAAATAACGACAAAAATCAAATCAAGGTTTATCATCATGACCCAGATACCAGTGTGTGGAAACGAGCTTGGGTAAAAATACTATCATGGTTACCATTGGAAAGCTTGCTTTAAGACCTTAACTAAAATTATCTAATCTCAATTAACACCCAAAAATACAAGGTAAAGCTAATGCTGCTATTTATCGACAATTACGATAGTTTCACCTACAACATCGTGCAATACCTTGGTCAGCTAGGTGAAACAATAACCGTTAAAAACAATGATGAAATAACTCTGAAAGATATAGAATCCTTAGCTCCAAATAAAATTGTCATCGGCCCAGGTCCCTGTACACCGAAAGAGGCAGGAATATCAGTAGCCACTATCCAGCATTTCGGCGGCAAAATCCCTATTCTGGGTATTTGTCTTGGACATCAGGCCATTGGCTTTGCTTATGGAGGCAATATAGTCCGTGCAAAAAAAGTAATGCATGGTAAAATTTCGCCTGTTTATCATCACAACAATTCATTGTTCACTGGCCTGCCTAATCCAGTAAATTGCACCCGTTATCATAGTCTGGTTATAGAAAAAGAAACTTTACCAGACAGTCTTGAAATCACCGCATGGACAGATGATAACGAAATTATGGGTATCAGACACCGCTCCCTTAGAATAGAAGGGGTACAGTTTCATCCTGAAGGCTTACTCACAGAATATGGCTATCAGATGTTACAAAATTTTTTAGAGCAACACCCATAACCATAATCACATCTGCAAAACGAAATCTACTCTAGAAAGAATAAATATGATTACGCCGCAACAGGCTCTAAACCGTCTACTGGACAATAACGAATTATTTTACGATGAAATGACCGACTTAATGCGCCAGATTATGAATGGGGAAGTGGCGCCAGAAATCATAGCTGCCATACTAATTGGTTTACGTATCAAAGTAGAAAGCGTATCTGAAATTGCCGCCGCAGCAACAGTCATGCGTGAATTTTCCACTAAAGTACCCGTACAACAACGGGATCATTTGGTAGATATCGTAGGTACCGGAGGCGACAATGCTCATACTTTCAATATTTCAACTACCAGTATGTTCGTCGTAGCCGCAGCAGGTGCCAAAGTTGCCAAGCATGGTGGGCGTTCAGTATCCTCTTCAAGTGGTTCTGCCGATATTATCGAAGCCATGGGCGCGGCTCTCGAACTAACGCCCGAACATGTAGGCGAATGTATTGATCAGCTAGGTGTCGGATTTATGTATGCTCCCAATCATCACAACAGCATGCGTTATGTTGCTCCGGTACGCCGAGCGCTTGGCGTACGTACCGTATTTAACATCTTAGGACCATTAACCAATCCGGCAGAAGCATCAAATCAGGTTTTAGGTGTATTCCACATAGATTTAGTGGGTATATTATCACGTGTACTGAAACAGCTAGGCAGCAAACATGTGCTTGTGGTTCATGGCAGCGATGGCCTAGATGAAATTACGCTCACTGGTACAACCCGCGTAGCCGAATTGAAAAACGGTACTATCATGGAATATGATATTCATCCAGCACAATTCGACATGCCGGTTATCGAAGACCTGAAACCCCTTAAAGTAGCCAACAGCGAAGAATCACTGCATATCATGAACGCTGTACTAAACGGAGAAAAAGGGCCTTGTCGTGATATCGTCGTTTTGAATGCGGCTGCCGCCATTTATGCATCCGATATCACTACTTCATTGGAAGAAGCAGTGGATTTAGCAATTACTGCCATTGATTCTGGCAAAGCCAAAACCAAACAGACAGAATTTATTCAGAAAACACAACAATTAGCTGCCATACAGAAAACTTAACATGCAGTAAGCTTGCAGATGTTCACCCTGCATCACTGCAATTAATCGTTTACAATAAACGCTACAAACCGTCAACAACACATTAATATCATGTTAGACATTCAAATACTCCGACAAGACATCGACACAGTTGCCCGAAAATTACAAACCCGTGGTTTCCAGCTGGATATTGCAGCATTCACCCAACTAGAACAGCAACGCAAACAATTGCAGATTCGTACTGAAGAACTGCAAGCTAAACGCAATAGCCTGTCCAAACAGATTGGCGCCTTGAAAAGCCAGGGTAAACATGATGAAGCCAACGAAGTGATGGCCGAAGTAGGCAAAATTAAAACAGAGCTCGAACAGACTGATCAGAATTATCAAAATATACAAAGCCAGATAGATAATTTAATCCTAACCATACCCAACCTTCCTCATGACGATGTACCAATAGGAAAAAACGAAACCGAAAACGTAGAAATCAGACGTGTTGGTACACCACGGCAATTTGATTTTCAGATTAAAGACCATGTCGATCTCGGCGAACCACTAGGCTTAGACTTTAAAACAGCTTCAGAACTGTCTGGTGCCCGTTTTGCATTAATGCGTGGTCCGATAGCACGACTACACAGAGCATTAGCACAATTTATGCTTGATACTCATACACAGAAGCATGGATATGTTGAGCATTACACCCCTTATATCGTTAATCCCGAAATACTCGTAGGTACAGGACAGCTCCCTAAATTTGCTGAAGACATGTATAAAGTTACTTGCGGCGGAGAAGAAAACAATCAGGAACAATATCTGATTTCTACCGCAGAAATCACCCTTACCAATACCGTACGTGAACGCATTCTGAGTAAGGAAGAATTACCGAAGAAATTAACCGCACATTCACCGTGCTTCCGCTCCGAAGCCGGATCATACGGTAAAGACACACGCGGACTGATACGACAGCACCAGTTTGATAAAGTAGAAATGGTACAGATTCAGCATCCTGAAAATTCTTATGCTGCACTTGAAGAAATGGTTGGTCATGCAGAAAAAATACTTCAGCTTTTGGAATTACCCTATCGAGTAATCATATTATGTACAGGAGACATGGGCTTCAGTGCAGCCAAAACATACGATCTAGAAGTGTGGGTACCTGCACAGAATACCTATCGCGAGATTTCCAGTTGTTCAAACTGTGAAGATTTTCAGGCACGACGTATGCAAGCGCGCTTTAAAGATAGCGAGGGTAAAAACCAGCTAGTGCATACATTAAACGGTTCCGGTTTAGCTGTCGGCCGCACATTAGTAGCTGTGCTAGAAAATCATCAGAATGAAGATGGTAGCATCAACATTCCTGTCGCTTTACAACCTTATCTAGGGGGGCAAAGCATATTAAAAGCACAAGCAGATACTCTATAGATCATTGAATTTGAATATTTCTATCAAAATTTAAAGGACAATATAACTGATCCATTGTATATATTGTCCTTTAATGTAAAGACGAGTATAATTATCTCCCTGTTGGGTCGTTAGCTCAGTTGGTAGAGCAGTGGACTCTTAATCCATTTGTCCAGGGTTCGATCCCCTGACGACCCACCAATGATTATTACATTATATTCAATACCTTATCTAGCCCTTTTGATGTTAATGAATAGTCCATTGGTTTGCCGGTTTTGACATTTTTTTGACATGTACCTGTCATGAGGTTGTCAATCTTTGCTGCTTGCGTGTGCAAATTTTCATTGTCCAGATGAGCGTACTTTTGCACCATTTCTAACGATTGCCAGCCTCCCATTTCTTTTAGTTCATATAGCGATACCCCGTTCTGTACCAACCAGCTAGCCCATGTATGGCGCAAATCATGCCAGCGAAAGTCACTAATCCGCGCTTTGTCTAAAGCTTTGTACCATAATTTGTAATTCAGCTTTAATACAGGATTGTGTTTGGTGTTTAAAAAAACATATTTCGGATGCTTGCCTACTTGATGTACTAATACTTCCATCGCAGTGTCGTTCAATGCTAGATCAAACGGCTCCCCCGACTTCATCTCGTCCGGATAGTACTGGCACGTTCGTCTGAGAAAATCTATCTGATCCCATTTCAAACTAAATATATTGTGCTGCCTGAGACCCGTCGCTAAATTGAATCTTGCCATCAGTGCCATATAGGTCGGCAAGCAATTTAATAATCTCGCCGCTTCTTCCGGTTTTAGCCAGCGAACACGCTTCTTGGCTTCCTTGAATTGCTTAAAATAAACTTGTTCATCTAACATGTCCCATTCACGCACGCAGGCATTTAAAATCGCTCTGATCAACGACAAATACCTGTTTTTAGTGCTATTGGAACAATCTTTCTCATTGATTATCGACATAATCATGTTTCTGTTTATTTCATGTAAATATACTCCGCGTAGTTGCTGTAAATTCCTCAGTCGACTTATATCAGCGTCAATACTCTTTTTTACTCCCTCCTTTTCTTCTAGCCATCTAAGTGCAGCATCGTCCCATAAATACTTAGGCTTATCGCCTAGCCGTTCTTGTCGCCATAATTCATGCTTTAATTTGTCGTGATATTCCTCCGCAAGTTTTTCATTTTTGGTTTTAGTCGAGCGTCTAATTCTTTTCCCACTTTCTGTTTGGATATCAATATACCAGAAGCCATTGGGGTGCTTAAACAACATGTTTGGTTCCTATTATTCCGAACCGCCTGCGCGGTCAATTCTTCTTTATTGCTAATGTATTCGTCAAGGCGCGTTCTTCTAATAACATAGCCTCTACCAATTTTGGCTGCACTTAATTCGCCGCTCTGTATAGCATCTCTAATCGTTTGCGCATTGCATTTGCAATACGCAGCGGCCGTTTCGCATGTAAAGGTTTCTTCCATTTTTAACCTACAAAAAAAAGCCAGCTAAGCTGGATATGTTTATATTGAAAATTATTGGTTAGAAGATGGTTTGATTAAATTAATATTGCTATGGACTCTGGTCTTGCTTTCATCCATAATTTTTTGGGTGTTTATTTCATATGCCATAATACTTGCGTGCTCCCTAACTGCAATATATACGGTGTCTATTGTTCTATCCACCCAAATATCCACGTAACCATTAGCTAATAAGTTTTTGGTTTTTATGTCTTTCGTCGACAACGTCACACAACCACAAAGCGCGATATTTGTAGCGTCTATAATATTCCGAGCTCTAATTCCCCCGTGACCTTTAGCCGCAATATTTATGGCCTTTATACTCTTTCCTGACCAAATATCTGTGGAATCATCAGTTTTAATATTTTTGATGTCTATTGCTCCACTCGCCCAAATTCTTGCGTGGCCACTTAAATTAGCCTTACCATCAATATCTAAGTCACCATTACTAATAATGATAGGGTCACCGTCAATACCGGACTTAATGTTTACAGCGCCGTTATGAATGATAACCTTTCTATTAAGTTCGCTTAGAACTAAGGGCTCCTGAATCGGAGGGAATGCCCCGAATAACCACTTGGCGTAGCCTGCGTATCTTATGTATTCTAAGCCTTTAGTGCTTGTGCTAACTGATTCTTGAAGGTCGCTAATCACTCCAGAGAGGGTAGCAGAGTCGTTAGAATACCTTTCCTTAAAAAATTCAAGCAGTTCCTCGTATGCGCCCATTTGGGTAAGTATGCCAAGCGATAAGAAAATCTCTTTTTCCTGCATAATATCTGTCCTTGTAACCGGTAACAAAAAAGCCAGCTACTTAGCTGGCTTATTCAAGGTTTTTATAAACGTAAACCAATGAGTGCCACGTTGCTTGTTCTTGTTTGTTGTATGTCCATATAGTGGTTTATGAGGGGTAAGGGCTAAAATATCCTTGACCTTAATTTGCACCTCACTCCATTTAAAAACCAAAGTGCCATTAGGCTTTAAAACTCTGAAACATTCTTCAAAACCCATGCGTAAATCATCCTGCCAACTTTGGCCAAGTACACCATACTTTTTAGCAATCCATGATTTAGCACCCGCATGTTCCAAATGGGGAGGATCAAAAACAACATGGTGAAAGGTGTTGTCCGGAAAAGGCATCTTAGTAAAATCCATTTGAATGTCGGGATTAATTTCAAGCGCGCGGCCATCACATAGAATTGCCTTTTCTTTCCGCTTATCAGCGAATAAAGCCAGCTCATTTTGCTTGTTAAACCACATCATGCGACTGCCGCAGCAGGCATCTAAAACAGGAGGTGTTGTCATTACTTGATAACTCATTAAAAAAGCCAGCTAATTAGCTGGCAAAGTTTGTAGATCATTACGGACTAAAGGTTTTGATTAGCCTTTGCACATGTCAGCCATGCTTCCCATAGTCTCTGAATTTCAGGATACACATAACGCAGATCATCTAGATAATCTCGCATATCTCTTGATCTGAGCGGCACGCCATATTCAATTGATGCTAGATGCTTTTCGAACATTAGTCTTTGTTGCGCAATTCCTTTTGGGTCTTTCCTGCTGTTCATACAACCTCCAACAAAAGGCCAGCTAAACCGCTGGCTTTAATAACAGGATAGGCATATTTAAACTACCGCCTGTTCGCTTATCGTATCTCTTTCACAAAATCAATTACCCGCGAAGCATCACCGAAATACGACTTGTTCTTGTATACGTATTTATCTTGAGAAGGATAAAACATGACGTTACCCATGTTCGTCCTGATGCATACACCGTGTTTACCGGAGCTTGAATAATTAAGCCCACTTTTCTGTAAAATATGCATATTACTTATATAGTTATCGCTGTTAACCATTTTTTTATCCTCGCTTCATTGCTTGAAGCAACATATCCTGCACACTGCGCTTACTATTTCGTCTCTCTGCCACCAGCTCATCTACAGTATCCGCAGCAATAATGTGATAAATGAAAACAGGGCGGTCATGGCCTGCTTGTAGCTGTCGGGTTGGTCCTATACGTTCAACTATTTGTTGGTACTGTTCAAGATCCCACCAATGGCTAAAAAACACTAATATGTTCCCGCCGTCCTGCAGGTTGAGCCCGTGGCCGGCGCTGGCAGGATGTGCCAGCAGAATAGGGATCTTGCCTGCGTTCCAGTCCCTGATCGTTTGGGGGTCTTGGTCCAATACTCGGCTTTGGGGAAACGCTTTTTGGATTCTGGCCAAATCACTTTTAAAGTGATAGGCCACTAATACAGGCATTCCTGAAGCCTCATTAATAATAGATTCGAGCGCCTGCAATTTCAAATCGTGCACTTCTGCCCAGTCTTTACTATCATCCTTATAGATAGCCCCGTTGGCCAACTGCAGACACTTAATTGTTTTTGCCGCAGCATTGTCCGCTTCAATAGTGCAGTTTTCTATTTGCAGAAACATTTCCTGCTCTAAATCACGATACATTTTGCGCGCATTATGCGGTAAAGTGATGCAGACGTTCGTTACTATAGGATCCTTGATGTCAAAGTAGTCTTTCGCATCAAGTGTCAAACATATATCCCTCAAACGATCATGGATTTCTTCCTGCGCGCCGGGAAGCAACTCTTGCCTGACCGCAAAAGGGCTGTTTCCAACTCGCACTGGGCGAAACCATCGATTCACAAATGCAGTGTAGCTGCGCCCAAGACGCAACCCTTTATCCAGAAAATATAATTGCCCCCAAAGGTCAAGTATACCGTTGGGCGAAGGTGTGCCTGTAAGTTCAATGAAACGTTCGCTCAGGAATGCAACTTGTGCCAAGGAGCGAGCGCGCTTACCTCCTTGACGACTGCGATATGATTTGAGCTTGGTGGACTCGTCTGCCACCACCGTATCGAACGGCCAGCGGTTACCCAGCTCTTCAATCAACCATGGGATGTTTTCGTAATTGATAGTGTATATTTCTGCATCCTGTAACAAAGCTGCGCGCCGCTGTTTGGCGTCACCTACTATAGGTACCACTTCGGATGTTATGTGCCCCCATTTTCGTGCCTCATCTGGCCACGTACTGGCGGCAACGCGCAGAGGAGCCAACACCAATTTCGGATGGCTTGATAGAAGGCTTAAGCCATCTAGTGCAGTTAGTGTAGACACTGTTTTACCCATGCCCATGCCAGCCCAAATTGCAGTGCGGGGCTTTTCATAAATGCATTTAATAATAAGTTCCTGATACGCCCGCGGAGTGAAATCTCTCATCCGAATATCTCCTTAATCTTATTCAGGTCATCTATCACCAGTACCGTCTGACCTGCTTCTGATAAGCGCTGGTGCTCTCGCACCTGATGGGGTTTAGCGCGCTCTCCCGGGGCTTTAAGTTCGACCCATATCAATCTACCCGGCAACATAATCAAGCGGTCTGGCGCTCCCCGATGCCCGATAAACTGTACCTTCCGGCAGTAGCCTCCCGCCGCTTTTACCGCCTTAACAAGGGCTTTTTCGATTACGGATTCCCTCATACCTTGTTAATCCTTTCTATAGCGGTAGTCTTCAAATCCGGCGGCAGCAAGGGGTAATCCTTGTGCCCATGAAGGATTTGTAGCCATAAGCGAAGCGAGCGCTTCGTGTGAAAAAGCACCGTTATCCGGTGCTTCACTGATAATTTCATCATGCACGGTCAGCACTATCCTATATCCCGCTGCCTCAATTTTAGGCATGGAGTCCGCCAAGATATCGCGGGCAACGGCCTGCGTTACGTTCTCTACGAGCTTGCCGCCGTAAGTCTTGATACGTGTCCATTTTTTCTTATACTGGTCTATACCCATATAAGACAATTTATCTTCATCATTTACACATGCGGCGGGGTAGCAAACAAACCGTCCTGAAGGCAGGCGAATGCGCAACCATGCGCCTTGTCTGTCCAGCGTTAGCCTTCTGCACTGCATTGTTCGCCCTGTGCTTATGACCTTGACAGCGGCACGCTCAAGGTCTTTCCAGAATGTAGACACCTTAATATGTGCCTGACGCCATGTACGCTTAAACGAATCACAAACGCACCATACGGTGTTAGACAGCCCGAAAGTAGGCCGCTTTTGCTCAACAAACCAATCCCAAGCGCGCTGCGCTTCCTGCCATATCTCGTCAGGAATTACGGCCTGTTCTGCCATGGCTTCCAGATCAATACCGTAATTGGCCGCGAACGTAAGGAACGCACCCACACCACCTTCATATCCGAGCCCCAGTTCCATAACTTTACCAATCTGACGTTGTGATTTATTAACGTCTTCTGGACGTATATTAAAAGCTTTGGCATAAGCCAGCTTATACAGGTCATGCCCTGTACCCCTGTCATAATCACGAAACGCCTCCAGCTTCCATTCCTCCCCAGCCAGCCATGCCAGAACACGACCTTCAATATTAGAAAGGTCAGCAATCACCAGCTTGCTACCTGCAGGGGCCACGATACAACCTCTGATTGCTGATGACGTTAACTCCATAATATCGTCATAAACAAGCTCCGCGCCGCCAGCTTTAAGCGCTGTTATGCCTAAATTGATATCATCCTGCTTTAAAGTAGGACGGGGCAGATTCTGCGGTTGAAACATTCGGCCCGCCCAACGCCCTGTGCGTGTAGCACCATCAAACTGCAGCGTGCCCCGCAGTCTTCCATCGGCACTAGTTGACCTGAACAGTGTTTTATATTTGGCAGTACTTGTCGTAGCTGTATTAAGACGTAATAGCAATAACTCCTTAACAGCTTCAGGCAAATCAGGATCATTCAGCCGTCTTTCTAACGTAGATTTCTGCATATCCGGCAGCTCAATACCGTATGCTTCCAGTATGTACTTTAGTAAAGCATCACGCTTATTTGCCGATACTACATCGCCGTTAGTTGCCTTTGATGTTTTACTTGCCAGGACTTTCTGCGCGAGGTCAATAGCCTTAATCGCATTACAAACCAGCTCTGTATCGATACACACACCGCGATCATTAATACGTTGATCTAGGTGCCACAGCGCCAGTTCGCTACTTAAGTAATTCCATTTTGGGGTTAGTTTATCTATCTCGCGCATGGCTTCAACGTCTAAGCGCGCATACTCAACAAAACGCTGCCACTCTTCAGGGTGGGTGTGTTGACTCGCACGCCGTAATTTAGAGCTTTTCGGCCGAGGTTTGCAGAACAACAAAATCAACCTCCGCCCCTCCTTATCCTTGGCTTTATCCGAGGGTAATCTAAAAACCTCACTAAGTACCCCCAGCCGTCCGGGTAGTGAGTGCGCAAACGCTTTAACCATAGTGTCATACCATCGCTCAATCGGTAATGTATAACCGTGCGCAGCCAGTACGGTACGGTCAAAATGGCTGTTATGCGCAACCACGTAGTAATCTGGGTCGTTCCATACCTGCAGTAACTCTTCATTAAACTGCCCACCGATAATGACTTTAGCCGGAGCATCACCGATGGCATACGCTATCAACAATATCTCCGAATTTGACGCATAAACATGCGTCCCGCAGGTAAGTAAATTAACTTCGCTGAAGGTTTCAAGGTCGATATATAATTTAGGCATTTCAAACCTCTATAAAAATGCCAGCATCTTGCTGGCGTCTATTTAGTAATTTGCAACTCAGGTTTGTTCATTCGTGCCCTTAATTTTTGAATTTTTCAGACACTTCGATTTACGCAGTTGTTCAAACATATGCCTACGTCACATCTGTTTAATCAAAACAAAGAAGAAAACTAAATACGTGCACATAAAAAAGACTGCGATAAGCGCAGTCATTTGTAGCTTAATCATATTATTCCCTTTTTCAATACAATCCATCTTGTGCTATTTACCCTTGTCCTTAAAGACAAATAGCAAAACATGCTGCAACACCACATAAACCGAATAGTAAAACCGCCCTTGAAAAAAGGGCGGCGAGTTCATTTATTAAATGCTTTTGCTAAACACTATTCATTAAAAAAAATCCAGCTAAAAGCTGGTTGTTTCAATAATTGATGCTCTGATAGGGTTAAATCAGATCACTGAAATCCTCATCGGCGTCACCATCCGGCACAGCTAAATCGGCAAACTCATCTTCTGTGGCCGCTCCGCCACCGCTAAAGGCATCACCATCTTTGACAAACTGCACGCCACGCAGACTAGCATTGATCCGTTTACCAAAATTATTATCCTGCACCCAAATGTCTACAATGGCATTAACGTAGCAACCTGCATATGGTCGACCGTCTGAAGAATCTAAATGCGTTTTCGCATCTTTATCCAACACCAACGGCTTAACTGAATTACTGGCACTTAGATACAAATTACCCTCGTAACCATCATAATCTTTTAAATTTCCATCGTGTAAACAGGTACGATCCGAAGCGCTTAGTTTTTTTAATTCCAGCTCCGCCTTAGCCCCCCATTTATCTTTAGCTGCTTGGGCTACGGCGGTGTTGACCGCCTTAGCATTTTCGCTGTCAGGCTCTATCAGAAAATTGGCGGCAAACCTTGGCTCGCTACCATTAACACTACTAGCTTGAAAAAGATTGGGGAAAGATAAACGTACGCCTTTTAAGATACATTTCATAATAATGATTCCTTATATAAGTTAAACTAAAGCTTCAAAATCTGCAGCCACGTCCATGACGAGAGCAGGGCGTTTATCTGATTCTGGAGCGATAGCCGGAGAGCCGGGCTTTTGCGTAATGAGTTCTGCCACTTTATTCCATTGACGCAGGCTAACCGTACCTGCCTTGCACAGCTTTTCAAGTGCCGATGGTGAGATGAGCTTCCAAACATACATCTCATCTTTTTTGAGGCGCATGGATTTAAGAACTGCTTCCGCTGTCTCCTCATCCCGCCAAGATTTAGCCCCGCGTCGTCCTTCAACCAGCTTAAAGCCCGGTATCCTTTCTCCAGCATTCATTTTGGATGCAGCCGTTTTACGTATCGCAGTACACCACGATTCGATAAAATCCAGCGCAGCCAGTTTGCGGGCGAGTAGGGCGTTATCATCCTTGGGTATGGGCGCTTGCTCAATCTGAGGCAATACCGGCTGATCAAGGTCAACAGAACCCTCTGTCAGCATCTCCATAACCTTCTGAGCTGCTGCAGGGCAATCCGCCTTTGCTTTACAAAAATGGCATTGAGGCTCGCCCGGATTTAAATCATCAGAAGATGTACCTTTCTGCAAACAGGTAAGAGCTCTACCTCCTGCAACGCGTGCGCGATCAACGAAGTTTTCGATACTCTTTGGCCCTCGTGCATCACAATCGAATTCACTGATATTATTGAGCCGTGGTTGCACAATTACCAATCGCACTCGCTTAAACTCATTAATCAGCGCATATTCTTCTAACGCCGCGGCTGCGTACAGGCAAAGCTGTTCATTACGGTTGGCATCAACTTTTACTCCACGCCCGTACTTCAAATCTACAATTACCAATTCATCATCGAGCAATACAACTGCATCAGCGGTACCAAAGGCATTGTCTTCCCCCGTGATATCGGAGATTGGAAGTGTTTGTTCTACGAACAATTGACCTCCGAGAGTACGAACATAATCAATATATGTTTGTACGTGTCTGGCCATGTCGTCATCAACAATAAACTCCGTTCCGGCGATTTCCTTACGTTGCCCAATGCAAGTAGATACATCAGTGCCAGTGTTCAAACAATATGCGGCTACTTCATGTGCAACAGTACCTTCAGCGGCATACTCTGAAGTAACATCAGGGTAACTGGATTCCATGACTACGCTTCCCGGACACCTGATCCATCTGTGTGAAGATGAAGGTGATAATCTTGCATGTTGCATGTTCCTTACTCCATTGCGATCCTACATAGCCGAACAAGTTCCCCATACTGAGAGGGGTTAAGATCAGGTAACTTGCTTACCCCTAGGGTTTGCAGAATCTCAACTCCTTCCTTTTTACCTTTGATTTTTAGCAGTTCAACAAATGCACTTTTAGCCTCTTCAATAGAGGCGATGTTTCCATCGGTTACATTAGCTGCAGGTTTAGCTGCTGGTGTCTTTTTAGAGGTTTCAGCTTCATCTGACTTACCCTCCGCTACAGGAGTGGGTTCTTTAATATCTTTTTTAAAACGCCCTTTAGCGGGTGTAGCGTTATTTGAGATAAGAACATCCATGATTTTTGCTAATAAATCGTTAGTGCGGTCGATCTTTGCTTCAAGTGTCATTTTTCCTGCTCCTTGTTTTTCCTACTTACCATTAAAAAAACTGCGCGCCTGAACTATAAAATCCAGACACGCTTGTAATTCTTCGCTATCTTCGTACCCGTACTTTTGCAGCATTTCTAGTACGGATACAGCACCTTGCAGATCTCCCTTACAAGCTTCAACCAGTTTTGTAATTTCTTCTTCGGACGCACCTAGATCGTCATAAAGCATTTCTTTATAGTCATCAGGATTAACATATTCCAGCCTTTCTTCCAGCCTTTTACGCAACTCTGCTTCCAGATACGACTCGGTAAGGCTGTTAGCTACTTGGCTTGCATAACTTAGAAGTTCTTCGTCGGTCATGTAGCTGTATGGAGTTTTACTAGTATTCATTTCTCTGGCTCCAGTACTGCAGCATTCATAGGGTCATAATCCTTGCTGTCCATAATTTCCCTCATTCGCTTGACTTCTCTGCCTGCTGCATTCTCTTTAGCTTCCATTAAGCAAAGGTCCGTACACCCCGCTTTTTTAGGTGGGTACGGCTTTATAGAGAGAACCGCGGCCATAAAAAATGCCACCAATATGGTGGTCATCAACTTACGCATCTTTAACTCCCTCATTCTTGATAAGGGCTCCCTGTACCCTAGATATTCTTACAAGGCATATCTTTCTATCTGTACATTAAATATCTCGCGTTTATTTGATGATAGATTTAGTATTTTAGAATGGGATATCATCATCTATATCATCAACTGCAGGTGGATTGGGTTGATGTTGCTGCTTAGCAGACTTTTTAGCGTTTTCTGAAGAGGTAACAAGTGTATTATCACTCTCTTTACCGCTTTTGCTATCTGACGTACCGATATTGCGCCCGCCTAACATCCTCATTTCAGCAGCAATAATGTTATATGCTGTTCGCTCAACCCCATCTTTAGTACTGTATTTAGAACTTCGTATCTGCCCTTCAATAAAAACCTGATCACCCTTACGCAGATACTGACTGGCAATCTCACCTAACTTACCAAACATCGTAATGTTGTGCCATTCGGTACGAGTCTGCTTTTGCCCGTTTTTATCTTTCCATTGTTCATCAGTAGCAAGAGAAAAATTAGTTACAGCATCTCCTGTACCCGTACGTCGTGTTTCAGGTACTTGGCCCAAACGGCCAATCAAAATGACCTTATTGACTGACATAAAATCTCCTTTTCGTTAATTTATCTTGGTGGGGCAGGTGGTTAGGCACTCACTGCCATTGTGCAAGTGCTAGAATGTAGTTTCCAAAAACAAGCTAGCAAATAGAGGTAAAAATATGTCCTTGAAAATTTCAGGCTTAGATAATCTTTCTAAGAAATTAAATAAAATTAAAACGTCTGTTGAAAAGGTACAGGGAAGCCATTTATTGCCAATTAACGAGCTCTTCAATGACAAATTTATGTGTAAGTACTCAAAATTTAAGTCATTTGGCGAGTTTGCGGATAAAAGCAGCTTCGATTTTTCAGATATAGAATCCATTAATGACGCAGAACTTGACGCCTTTATACGTAAAAATACTTCATTCAGCTCTTGGGAAGAGATGAAGTCTACGGCTGCTAAGGATTGGACTTTAAAACAACTTGAATTTTAAATTCACTCAATCTATTTAATGAGTTATTGATCTGGGTTAATTGAATTTGAATCCTATTGACTAGTTCATTTAGTTCAACCAAGTTATCAACAGAAACTGAAAAACTTACTTTTTCCATGATTTTTACTCCTTATAAAAATCTAAACAATAAAGCCAGCTCTTTAGCTGGCTTTTTAAATTTAAAAACTAAAGCGCACTTGCTCATAACAAATACGCTGCGATTTTTAAACTTACTATCAAAAGAACAATAAACAATACATTTTGCTATCAACTTATGCCAGCACGGCAACCTAGCCTGTATTTCTATTTGCTGGTGTTTCTCCAACTCTTTTTCATGTTGGAGTCATCGGTGTCGGTGTTTGTTTGATGGACGTATTAAACACTACGTTTAAATTAAATGCAAACAATTTGTTTAATTTTTGTTTAAAAAGGTATTAATTTATTGAAATAAAAGCATAATAATTTTTGAGTAGGGATCAGTAAGCAATAAAAAAGCCACAACCGATGTTGTGGTTATTATAAGAGAAGTAAAATTTATAATATGTCTTTGTATATACAAGCTAAAATGATGATCAAGAATGCTAAGCAAGAAATCCAAAGCAACGTATATTTCCTTACTTTTTTTTCAATATATTCTAATTCCTTTTTTTCTGGCGTTAAACCATCTAAATTAGAAGAACCAATAATTTTCTTAATATCATTAATATTTAAGAGGTCTTTGTACCTATTTTCAATTTCTAAATATCGTTTGCTTAGCCTCTGTTTTTCATCATGTACTTCTGATAATGCAAATTTTAAAAAGATTAGTGATAGTACAATTAAAAATACACCCACTACTATCACAGTATAATGATAGCTTTCATTTGATTTATCGAAACTTTTAACTAAAATTGCTGTTGCAAAGAAACTCAAAATTGTCCAGAGATTTGATTTTAAGATATTGAACATATCCTTGGTGATTTGACCAGCTTTTTCTGATTGTGAAAGAAGCATATCAGATATTTTATTTTTTATTTCAATATACTGTTTAACATTATCTTTTAAGTATAGATCATAACCAGATTGAGCAGATAATAAAGTTCCTGATTCAAGTGTATTGATATTCTCTTGCTGCATATGAATCGGGATGACGTTTCTAAGTATGCCAATTTTATCTATGAAAGAACCTCCCTCATAAGCCCATTTGTACATAGACCATAATTCATTTCCGACATCAAAGCTTAATTGTTCGCTAAGCTTTCCATTTATTGTTTTATAACCTTTTATGCAATAATCTACTTCATTATCTTTAATTCTTGAATAATCACTTAGAAAAACTAAAGATAAAACATTCCTTAAATTATTAAAATAAGCGGCTAATGGGCAATCATTAATAGCAAAATTAAAGGAATCTGGAATAAGTGTGATATCGCACGCATTGACAAAATGACTAATTTTGTCCCTATTTTCAATCTTAATCTGGTCTATAGCTTTTTTGTTATCTATACCGGTTTCACTATAGTGAATAAAAGAGAAAAAATCATTTTCAATATTAAATTTTTGGTCCCAAACATTTATGGTTGCGGAAAAATTATTTTTAATAAGTTTGGACCATTCTTTCAATGCCTTGTCAAGAGGAGTTCCATTTAGATAGGTGTGAAACCATTCCCATGAAAAAATGTTTATATTTGACTCATTCGAATTAATAGATATATTGAATTTAAAATCTGATGATAGTGGCGTTTCTTGATCATATTCTTCTAATAAATCTCGTATTTGTATTTCTAGGTCTTCTTTGGACATATTATTTGTTAATCTAGTGCTACCATCTTCTCCTAACCCAATTTCTAATATAAATCCTTTATCAATTGTTAAAGAAATAACTTGGTACACGTCTAAAAATATATTGTTATTTAAAGACGTAACAATTCCTTCAATTCTGCACCATCTAAAATTATGGCTAGCAGAATTAATTATAGTTTCACCGATTGCTGATAATAACCGCTCTACAAAACTATTCATTTCATATAATAATCATTTTGTATCATTATATTTTGAATCCGTCTTTAATAGACTATACCCAACTTCAGAATAAATTTTAACATATTTACCACCATCATCATCATTGCCCACCCCCAAAACAGTTCTTAAATTATCTATATCTCTTTTTATTATTAAATCGAAATTATCATCAATAACCATCTTGTTTTGAAGTTTAGCTTTAACTTCTGTAGTGTCAATATCAAATTGTGTATCAAATGACTTTGCGCTTTTTGGTAGTTCCTGAAAATTTAATAATAGATTGTTAAATTCTAAACCTAATTCATTGCTGACTGGTTCATAGTTTTGTAAATCAGATACCAAATTATTAAATTCAAATGAATCTTTTCTAAAATCTAAAATTACTTTATTGCGTAGGAAGTAATAATCTTGTTTGGATATAGGTTTTATTTTCTTTTTTAAAAAATTATCGATGGCTACAAAAGCATTCTTTGTATTTTGTTTATTTTTATTCACAGGTTCTGACTGAAGAAATGTATATCGCCAGTACTCTGTAATTTTTGAATTGGTGTCTGAAAGTAATAATGAAGTTATTGCGTTTGAACTGTTAAAGGTTGTAATAGCTACTTTTTGTACTCTGGTATTAATCGGTAAACCAGCTTGAATATCTAAGACTTCACTCAAAAACTGATTAGTATCAATTTTTATAAGGGCAATTTTTGGCTCATTATTATAAGTAAAATGGGCTTGTAGTAGACTTCCTTTTCTGAGTCCTTTTAAGTTCACAACTTTATCATTCACCATGACTTCAATTGAAAATAATTTCACTGCGATTTTTTCGGTCAATTCTTCCCAAACATTAGGGTCTTGATTAATTAATTTTAAATAATGAGGAACTAATTCATCTTCATTGCTAAATTTATAATATTGACCTCTGATGTTAGATTGGCGATCAGGTGGGGTATATATATCTGTTATTACTTTTTTTGTATAGAATAATAAACCTTCTTTTTTAATGATTTGGCCATCAATAATACGTCTTTGTACGTTGTTATTTTCAATATCAATATCATGTATCGAAACATTAATTAATTTTATATCCATAATAACTCCTTTTATACTTAAAATTTATAATAAAAATTATTAAATCTGAAATTCTAGTTATGAATTAATGTTTATTAGATAACTGGTAAGAACAGTCTGCCAAAAAATTTATAACCTTATAGCTCACGCATATTGAATGGAAGTACACGAATAAATTTAGCTGCAATACGCATTCGTTCTTCCATTTCTGGGGTTATATAGAATGGCTCATAAACAGTGTTATCTGAAATTGCAATGATTTTCCCGGGAACCCTTTGCAGCCGCTTAATATAAGCCTCCCCATCTAAAACGAAAGCATAAATTCCATCACCTTGAAATTCATTTATATTACTATCCACGAACGCTATGGCTCTGTTTGGCAGCGTTGGTTCCATACTGTCGCCTTTTATCGTCACCAACTGAATTCCAGGCATTGCTTTACTTCGCCCGAACCATTCTAAGAATTCATTTTTTGGAATATTTATACTGCGGATAAAATCCGGATAGTTTGCATTGTTAATACCTGGACCACAAGAAACCTCAATATCAAATTGATCAATAGTAATGAAGTCCTCATTAGTTGATTCATCTTTGTTTTCATTATTAAAAGATTCTAAATTTAATTTAGTAGCATCACTTACTAATTGCATATTCCCTTCCCCTGTTTCCAGCCAGAGAGCCGAAACACCAATAATTTGCTGGGCCTTTAGTAATCCTTCTTTTGACATCCCGCGTGACTCCCAGTTTTTTACAGTCTGAGGTGACGTGTTGAATGCCCTTGCGATTTGTGAAGGATTTGTCAGGCCTTTTAATTCTTTAGCCGCCTGATAGAGCCGTGCAGTTGTATTTTCCATGTGTGTATTTTCTAATATTTAAACATTTTGTTGTTAAACACAATGTTTGACTTTTAATTAAACATAGTGTTTAATTATAGAAATACGCCCTCTGGGAAAACAAAATGGATGATAAACAAATAATTTTTTTATTAGGCGGGCCTACCAAAGTATCTGATTTATTAGGTTACTCAAAAAAAAAAGGACCACAGCGAGTCTGGAACTGGACAGTTAGAGGCATTCCAGCTCAAGTTAAATTAGATAATCCTGAATTATTTAAACAAAACAATCAGTTTAATTGTCGCCCAGAAATACGCTGGCTAGTGTTAAACGGAAGCAGTGAAGAAGACAACCAATAATTCAGGCCAAATATTTCTTTCTTATAGGCAGTTGATTAAAGCGAATGAGTATTTTTGAAAAAAACTTTCATAACTCTCAAGAGCATTGCACTTAGCTTTGCTATTGGCCAATTCTTTTTACACTTGAGCGCAGTATCAAGATGAAGTTCCCTTATTTCACCGCCTGCCAAACGCGGTTACCTGTGCTCATAGAGCAGTGCACCAGCCCAGAACAGGTCTGGGGGGTTGGCGACTAATGGTGTACTGCTCTATGAGCTGAAAGAAACAGAATGCAACAGCTACCTAAATTATTAAGAGCCAAACGCCAATGGCTTATCTGGAAATATCACAAGGTTGAGGGCGGTAAACCCCGCAAGATACCTTACTACGTTTCTGGCCATCGGCGCAGAGGACGGCAAGGTTGTCAGGCTGATATTAATCGGCTGGCTAGCTTTGAGGAAGCTGTTACTTCATGCGAGCGGCATAAAGCTGCGGGTATCGGTTTTGCGCTGACGCCTGACTGCGACATCGTTGCCTTAGATTTTGACAATTGTGTCGATACCGATGGCGGTATTAACCCTAAAGTCGAAGAACTGGTCTCAGGAACATATGCGGAGTTTTCTCCTAGTAAAAAGGGCGTACGTGCTTTTTTTCAAGGGAATATAGGCAACGCTAAAGATCTTACCGGTGATTTCGGTTTTGAAGTGTTTTCCACTTCAGGCTTTGTAACGGTGACACAAGACGTGTTGCCCTTATGTACCCTTATAGGCTCCGATGCGCAAATCGCGCCGGTCAGTAAAGATGTTATTGAGTATTGCGATATTCGTTTTAAGCAACGTCGAACAGAGCAATCCGATGAACCTTTAATGGCGGTTGAACCTGTTGTTGGCTTAAGCGAGAACCAGCTTGAAGAGATTTTACAGGCGCTTGACCCTAGTATGCCGTATCCGGAATGGATCAATGTCGGTATGGCCCTGCATCATGAAACTGAGGTGGAAGGATTCCACCTGTGGGATGAGTGGTCAAGCCAAGCAGATAATTATCCGGGCAGTGAGGAATTGTTGCATCACTGGACAAGTTTCGGCAACAACAAAGGCGCCCCTGTAACGGCCAGATTGCTTTTAAAACTGGCTAAAGAATCAGGTGTACATGTTGACCCTGACATAGCGTCAGCCAGTGAATTTGACTGTATCAAGGAAGAGGATGACAGCGCAGATGCTCGATTCGCTGTTGTTGACGCTGAAAACTTTGCAGACTGTAGCCCGACGCCATGGTTAATTAAAGGTGTTTTGCCTAAAGCAGATTTGGGGGTTGTGTTTGGTGAATCTGGCTCCGGTAAATCCTTTTTTGTATCGGATATGGCCCTATCCCTCGCACGCGGCAAAAGCTGGCGGGGGCACAAAGTTAGGCCTAGCAGGGTTGTTTATTTAGCAGCCGAAGGTAGTAGCGGATTTCGTAAGCGTCTGAAGGCTTATGAGCTGCATCATAAGATAAGTCTAGCTGGTGTCCCTTTTGGGGTAATCCCTGTTGCCCCTAACTTTCTCATGAAAGTGGATGCGCTGGATGTGGCCAAAGCCATTATAGCTTGGGGTGGTGCGGATTTAGTGGTTATCGATACGTTTGCGCAGGTAACGCCGGGGGCGAATGAAAACGCGGGCGAAGATGTAGGTAAAGCTTTAGCCCATTTTCGTGGCCTTAATCGTGCCTTAGGTGCGATGGTGCTGCTTGTTCACCATAGTGGCAAAGACACAAGTAAAGGCGCTCGCGGCTGGTCTGGGTTACGGGCCGCTGCAGATATGGAGCTTGAGGTAATTAGGACTGAGTCAGGACGGGTTACCCGCGTTACCAAACAGAAAGACGGTGACGATCATGGAGAGTTTGGTTTTGAGCTAGAGGTTGTACCTTTGGGGCTGGATGAGGATGCAGACATTATCACATCCTGCGTTGTTGTTGAGGCCGGCATTCCTGCCGATCTTAATGGCACTGCTAAAGCGAATAAGGGCGCCAGTACTGGGAAATGGACAAGCATCGTTATCTCCGTTGTTAACGAGTTTGGTCTGGCTCAATCTGCGGGTATTGAAGTTGAAGCGGTGATCGCGGAATGTTTGGCACGCACGGAGGTGCCCGCAGGTAAGCGAGATACGCGCAAGCAACATATACGTCGCGCTTTGAAAGCCTTATGTACGGGGGATGACGCCCCTTACTTTGAAGAGAATGGATGTTTGGAAATCCTATAAAGCCTTGTTGATGCGAATGGCAGTGGGCATTCCCGGTTTGTAGCAATAAAGGTTATAGGGCTATGGCTTATTGTGTATGACGGTGGCAGAGCTACGGTATGCAGAAAGCTGAGTTGATTTAGTAGGACACAAATGACAGTGGGAATTCCCGATTTGTGGCGCTCACATGACAGCGCAGAGGCGAGGTGTGAGTGGGTTGCACCACTTAAGGTGGTGAGTGGTGCAGTAAGTGGTGCAGTAAGTTGTAAATCGTAAAACGTGCGGGGTGGTGGTGCACGAGTAGTGCAGATAAAAAGCTTATAAATCATTTATTTAATAGCTTTGCACCATTTGAAGTGGTGCATGGTGCATTATGTGGTGCAGTTTTTCCGGCAAATCGTGATTTTGCACCAGCAATTGCACCACCTGCCCCCTCTCCCCCTATAGGGGGAGGGGTTGAGTGGTGCATGGTGCAAACGATGCCCAGCGGTGAAGATGAGATAGGCGCGTTTATCCCCTTGGCTGTTATTTCTTAAGGCGCTTAGCCTCTGGTTGATACAGATTAAAGCCGGATAGGAGGCACACTGAATGGTTAGTAAAATCGAAATAGACACAGCGGAAAACGTCATAAAAACGTACGAACGCGCAATGCGAGATATCGTAAAACAAGGGCATTGCTTAAGCGTTGAATGGCGCTACAAAAACGATAGCGAGAACGCTAAAAAGCCAAAAGTTTATGCTATGCGTTTTCAGCCTGAGGTGTTTGACATGGTTAAAGACGTACTGCGTAGCATGTCTGAAAAAGAGCGCAAAGCGTTTGCTATCCTGCGTACACAATACGGGTACACAAGCCCGTATTTTAAGCGCCCGCCACGGTCTGCACTGCAGCGAAATCAGCGCATGCGAAACAACAGCACATCATGGTGCAGAGAGGTTGAAATGGCGTTGTGTGTGTTTTGGGAATATATGCAGAAACAGGACAAATTTAGGCATTTCTTTGGCTAAGGTCTTGCTCTTCAACACATAAACAGTTACGATGTAATTTACAGTATAGGTATGCTTCCCTTGTAAAAGCACCGGTCATTGCCTTTTCTTTAGTTGGCGGTTAAGTCGCGTCTAAAGAAAAGGCATTAATGTTTTTTGAAACAGGTTGGCTGTTGGGATGCCTAACCCCTTAAGGCAAAGTACGTTAGGGTGCTTAGCAACTTGACCTTACAATACACAAGACTTAATCAACTAAGTTGTGCAATACAGTATTAAATGAACGTTAGCCCATGCATGCGCATGGGCTTTTTTAATGGAGTTCGCTATGACGGATAGAGGCAACTCCGCCATTGGCGGATTGACTGAAAAGCAAAAGAGATTCGTACTGGAGTATCAGAAAGATTTAAACGCTACACAGGCCGCCATTAGGGCAGGGTATAGCGAGCGAACGGCTAGTGCGGTAGGTTACGAAAACCTCAGAAAACCTCAAATTGAAAAAGCGCTAGCCGAGGCGATGCAGCAACGATGCGAGCGTACAAAAATTGATGCTGATTATGTATTAAAGCGCCTAGTTGAAATTGACCAAATGGATATCGCAGATATCCTCGCGGAGGACGGCTCTTTATTGCCGGTTACCGCATGGCCGAAGGTATGGAGAACTACGCTAAGCGGTATGGAGGTGCAGACTTTAGGCAGCAAGGAAGATCTGAGCATTCTTAAAAAGGTCAAATGGCCTGATAAAGTTAAAAACCTTGAGCTGTTAGGTAAGCACTTAACGGTACAGGCGTTTAACGAAAAATCGTCTGTCTCAGGAGAGATAGCGATTGAGACACGGCCGATTAGCGCTATTTTTGAGCAAGCTGATGATTAGCAAGCATTTTGCACCTTTTGCTAGGCCGGCACGTTACAAGGTGGCTTACGGGGGGCGGGGCTCCAGTAAGTCGTGGACGTTTGCCGAAATGGCTATTGAAGTAGCAAGGCGGACTAAAACCACCATTCCTTGTGTTCGTGAGCTGCAGCTTTCTATTGCAGATTCAGTTCATAAACTGCTCTCTAACACCATATCCCGATTGGGTTATGATGATGAGTTTGACGTTCTGAAATCCACCATTATTCACCGCGGCACAGGTACGAATTTTATTTTCTTCGGGATTAAGAATGACCCCGGCAAGATTAAATCACTAGAAGGGGCTGGTGTCTGTTGGGTTGAGGAGGCTGAAAGCATCACTAAGGAGATGTGGGATACATTAATACCGACCATTAGGACGCCCGGAAGTGAAATATGGGTTTCCTATAACCCTAAAAATATGCTGGATGATACACATCAGCGCTTTGTTATTCATCCGCCATCAAATGCAATAGTTATTAAGGCCAACTATTACGACAACCCCTATTTCCCTGCAGTTCTTGAGGGTGAAATGCTGGCGTGTAAGGAGCGGGATTATGAACTGTATCGGCACATATGGTTAGGTGAGCCGGTAGCGGATAGCGAGATGGCGATTATCAAGCCTGCATGGATTGAGGCAGCCACTGACGCCCATACCCGTCTTGGCATCCCCGTTACTGGGCAACGCATATTAGGCTTTGATGTTGCTGACGAGGGGGAAGACGCTAACGCGACAATCGGACGTCACGGTTCCATTGTGTTTAGTATGGACGAATGGCGCGGGCAAGACGTTATTTATTCTGCGGATAAGGTCTATCAGGATGCGTTGGAAGCCAATATTGACAAGGTTGTATTTGACAGTATTGGGGTAGGTGCTGGCGTCAAAGCACAATTCAGTCGTAAGAAAGGGCGTATTCAGACGGTAGGGTTTAATGCTGGTGGCAAGGTTTACAAGCCGGATACGCTTTATTTACCTGCAAAAAAGAACAAAGACATGTTTGCCAACATCAAAGCGCAAGCGTGGTGGGCTGTTAGAGATAGGTTTTATAAAACATGGCGAGCAGTCGAAAAAGGCGATAAATACCCCGTTGACGAGCTTATTAGCCTAGATGGGGGGATTAAGGATATCGAATACCTCAAAGCCGAGCTAAGCCGCCCTCAGGTCGATTACGACGGCAACGGACGGGTAAAGGTGGAAAGCAAAAAGGATATGAAAAAACGTGGCATTCCCTCGCCTAACAGAGCAGACGCCCTGATTATGGCCTTTGCTCCGGTATCAAGCGGGTTGAATATCAATCCTAACATCTTGAATGGATTATGATGAAATTCTGGAAGCGTAACAAAATCAAAGCGCGCGAGCTGGAGGCTTTGGAAGAGGCAAACCGGCTCAAAAAGGCTGAAATTGATGCCGCATGCCGGCGCAATCAATTAAGTGACCGGATGATGACGCTGATCTATGAAATGCAGGCTAAAAGCGGCGTTCATCCTACCGGCTATCAGCTGGCAGATATCCCTGCAGGTGTTGTGCCGGCTGGAAGGCGGCCTGCTATAGCACAGGACAGCAACTTAATATCGAGTGTCTATGACCCGAACATGCCGCATTTCTATCCAAGCTTTATCGGCTACCCAGCTTTGGCCAATATGTCACAATCGACCGATTATCGCTGTGTTTATGAGGCTACTGCGCAGGAGATGACCAGAACATGGGGTGAGGTTAAGGTGGCTAACGATGGCGATGATAAGACGTACGACGATAAGCTGAGGCGCATTGAGGCGCGCATGAAAGAGCTAAATATTAGAGACTTGATGCGCCGGCATATTGAGAACGAAATGATTTTCGGGCGTTCCCAGCTGTTTATCAAAATTAAGGGGCATGAAAGCAAGAAGGACATTCCCTTGCTAATGAACAGTGTAGCGCTTGGCAAAGGCTGCCTGAAAGAGCTGGTATTGGTTGAGCCTATATGGACAACACCAAGTTTATATAACGCTAATGACGCTACTGCTCCGGATTTTTTCAAGCCGTCTAAATGGTTTGTTATGGGGGAAGAGGTGCACAATGACCGGCTATTAACTTTGGTTATGCGGCCGGTGCCGGATATGCTCAAGCCAGCGTATAACTTTGGCGGCATTTCCATGCTGCAGCTGATGCAGCCGTACGTAGAACGATGGCAGCGAACCGTCGACAGCGTATCCGATTTGATTCACTCATTTTCGTTAACCGGCATTAAAACGGATATGAGCAATACGCTAGCGGGGGGTGAAGATGGCGTAACCCAACTTCTATTGCGGTCAAAGCTGTTTGCGCAATTGCGGGGGAACCAAAATCTAATGCTTTTGGACAAGGACGCAGAAGAGTTCTTTCAGTTCAACACCCCTTTATCTACTTTGGATAATTTGCTGCAAAAGGCACAAGAGCAGATGGCCGCACCGAGCCGCACACCGCTGGTTAAGTTACTGGGCATCACCCCAAGCGGCCTTAATGCCAGTAGTGATGGTGAGATTCAGGTATACCATGAATACATTTCAGGTATGCAGGAGTCCTATTTATTGCCACAGCTAACCACTGTTTTAAAGCTGATACAACTTGATTTATTCGGCGAAATCGATCCGCAGATAGTATTCACGTTTAATCCGTTGGAACAGTTGAATGACGAGCAGATGGCCAATACCGATAAAGTTAAGGCCGAAAGAGACAGCGCCTTTATTAATGCTGGTGTGCTTTCACAGGAAGAGGTGCGCGCTCGCCTGGCAAAAGATGAGGATGGTGACTACTCAGGCATTGATGCGGAAGATGTGCCGGAGCCGCCGGAATGGGGTTTAAGTAATGGCGATAATCAGAAAGAAGCCGGATACGCTACAAGCAATCTGGCCTAATACCGGCATCAGAAAAAGCTATAAAAAAGCCATTATTAGCTTACTGAACGAAATGGAAAGGGATATCCGCCAAACACTGGTAACCGAATTTCGTCGGCAGGCCGAGCACGAAAAAGCGGATATGGCTATGGATGGCGTAGCTGATTGGGTAGCACATGTTGGAGATTATCTTTCTACCACTTGGTCGAAAAGGTTAAACAGTTTAGTGCCAGAAATCGTGGAAGCATTCGTCAGTAAAACCGTTACAAATTATGAAAGCCAATTAAAAGCACAAATGCGTAAAGCGGGCTTTACGGTACGCTTTCAGGTTACTCAGTTTCAGCGTGATGCGTTGCAGGCCGCCGTAGAAAACAATGTGGGGCTGATTAAGTCTATTGGGTCGCAATATCTGGAGAGCGTACAAAGTCAGGTTTGGCAATGTATTACTAATGGATATGACCTTTCCACATTATCAAAAGAGCTGAAAAAACACTATGAAATTTCTGTGCGCAGAGCAGATTTAATTGCCAGAGATCAAGGGGCGAAAGCCCATGCGGCTATTGAGAAAGCCAAACGGCAAGAATTGGGCATTACAAAAGCCATATGGCTGCATTCGCACGCGAGCGGAAAACCCAGACCATCTCACCTAAAGGCAAACGGCAAGGTGTTTGACGTGAATAAAGGCATGTATCTGGATGGGGAATGGGTGCAGCCCGGTGAGCTGATTAACTGCAGGTGTGTTAGCCGAAGCATAATCGATGGAGTAACAGATGGCGGATAAAGCAATAGCAATGGACAAGTCCATGCGCTTATTTGATGGGAACGGGCATTTAATCGTCGAGCGAACGATTATTACCAAAGCAGCGGTCAACCCATATTTAGGGCATGAAATTCCAAATTATGAACGTTTAGGGCTGGAACCGGAGCGGATATACCATCTTTTACGGGACAGGGAGGAGCTTAAAAAAGCCCTCCCTTCTTTTAATGGAATTCAGTTACTGCTGAAGCATACTCCCGTAAGCGCGGAAGAACCGCATAACGAAATCACGGTTGGAACAGTTATCGCGCCTGAAATGGACGGTGACGTGGTGTATGCCAGCTTACGCATTTTTGACAAGGACGCGATTGCACTGATTGAAAGTGAAAAGCTTAACGAGTTGTCGTCCGGGTACGCATATACGGCCGACATGACGGCGGGCGAGTTTAAAGGACAAAAATATGATGGCGTTATGAGACAGATTCACGGCAATCATGTTGCGATGGTTGAGCACGGGCGGATAGGGAAAGATGCCATTATTGCAGACAGTTTACCAACACAAATGGAGTTTTTGATGAAGCTAAAGAACGGAGCACTAAGCCAAATCGCTGATGCGGTTAAAACCTCTCTTGGCATGGATAGTGATATTCCTGCTGAAGCACTGGGGAAAATCACAAAAGCAGTACTAGACAATGCTTTACCGGATGACCCAAAAGGCAAGGATGAGGCGCCGGAAAAAGACGGTAAGGCCGAAGACGAGGAAGAGGTACAGGAATCCACACAAAAAGCGCAGGACGAAGAGGAGGAATCGAAAGACCCGCCTAAAGCCAAAGACGAGGAGTCAGAATCTAAAGAAAAAGACAAGCCGGCTATGGATGCGGACACCATCCGTGCGGAAGTAGCAGCCCAGCTGAATGCGTTGTGGCAGGCACGTAAAGAAGTCGAACCGTTAGTCGGCATGGTTGCCATGGATAGCGCAGAGGCGGTTTATGCATACGCATTGCAGCAGAAAGGAGTCAGTACAAAAGGTGTACACCCGAGCGCTTATAAGTCAATGGTACAAATGCTGCTTGATAACAACGGCAAATCTGCTCTGGCAATGGATGGTTGTTCTTACAGCGAAAGCGACAGTTATACCGATCGTTTCAAATAAAAGGATAGAAAAATGGGTTTCCAAAAAAATTTAAATAATGACTTGCCGGTTGGTGTTGAAGGCGATTTCGCCTCAACCAATCCTTACCACACTTTGTTAGTGGGGGAAGGCGAGGCAAAGGCTGGTGAAAGTGGAGTCCTTATTGGGCGCTTTGCTTGGTTTGACCCCGATACAGGGACGGTCAGCAACGCTAAAACCAGTGCTAAAGCGCTTATTGGCTTTGCGCGCCGTGACAACACCGCATTAATTGTTCAGTTTACTGAAGAATCATCTTTAAAGATTCCTAAAGGCTTTGCTGTAACACTCTACGACGGTGGAGATTTTTGGGCACGTTTTGCAGGCGGGGCTCAAATAGGACAAAAAGTTTACGCCAACACTATGGATGGCAGCGTTAATGCAGCAGATTCATTGCCGGCAGCTGTCGACGGGGCAAGCTTTGTAGATACCGGTTTCGTAGTGGCATCAAATGCCGATGCGGGTGCATTAGCTAAAATTACCAAATATTGAGGACGGATATATGGCACAAAGTAGTTCTTTGAATTTTTTCGCGCTTGAAAACAAGGCGGGGGTGGTTTTTGCAACTGGACAAAAACCGGTCGAACTGAACGCACAAGCACGTATGCGCATTGCGCAGGATTCAGCTTTACAGACTGCACCTAATGCCGGTATCCCGGCGTTATTTACAACCTATGTCGACCCGCGCGTGATTCAGGTATTGGTTACCCCCATGAAAGCGGCTAAGGTGTTTGACGAGCGCAAAATGGGCACGTGGGCAGACGATACGGTATCTACTCCAATAGCGGAAAATATTGGGGTTACGTCAACCTACGGAGACTTTAACAATAACGCCCTGAGTGATGCCAACGTTAACTATCCGTTTCGTCAAACATACCATTACCAAACCATTATTCGTATTGGTGAACGGGAAATGGCTAAAGCGGGGCAGGCGCGATTGGATTGGGCGACGCAGAAACAAACATCGGCGGCATTGGCATTGAATAAATTTCAAAACAAAAGCTATCTGTTTGGTATAAAAGGCCTACAAAACTACGGCATGCTGAACGACCCTAATTTACTGCCCTCTATGGCGGGCAAGGTGTGGGATAAGCTGGACGCACAAGGCATTTATGATTCTGTCCGAGCACTATTCAGCCTCTTAGTTAAGCAAACAGGGGGCTTGATTGACACTGACGAAACCATGACATTAGCTTTGTCACCGAACATGAATGCCTCCCTTACCGCCACCAACATGTACGGTTTAAACGCAAGTGATTTGATTAAAAAGAACTTTCCAAATATGAAAATCGTCACTATCCCGGAATACCAGAGTAAAGCGGGTGAGGTTGTTCAGATGATTGTTAATGAGTACGAAGGCTTTCCTACCGCCGAACTGGGTTTTACAGAAAAGATGCGGGTGCATCCTTTGATTCAGCAACAATCCGGTTACGAGCAAAAACGCTCTCAGGGCACAGTAGGCGCCATCATTTACCGGCCTATATTTATCGCCTCTATGCTGGCATCTTGATTAACTGATACCTCAACAACCGCCCAATCGGGCGGCTTTTTTATTTCGGAGAGATTTATGGCTGATAAAGTAATAATTGGTTGCAAAATACCCAACGGTTTAATCCTGCAGGTAGGAGAACAATGCGTCAATATTAAAGGGGCAAACAGCTCCCGTTTGGTTTTCGGGTACGGCGTTACCTCTGATGTGTCTTTGGATTTCTGGGAGGCTTGGCTGGCAGAAAATAAGGATCGTGACTTGGTCAAGAACGGCCTGATTTTCGCAAATAAAGATGTGAAGTCAACCAAAGACAACTTAAAGGACGGGCAGAACAATCCGTCAGGCCTTGAGCCTTTAGACCCTGATCAATCGGGCGAAGTCACAAGGGCAGATAAATAGCATGGGGGGGATATGAGCGATGTAGTCAGATTTGATGTACAGAAATTCAGATTACTGTATCCCTCTATTACCGTGTCCGATGTGCAGCTGCACTCTTTTTTTACCGAGGCCTGCATTCTGTGCAATAACACCGAAAAAAGTGTGATTAAAAGTACAGAAGAGCGCGAGTTGCTTTTGTTTTTGCTGGTGGCGCATATCGCCACCTTGCAAATGCGGCTTGAAAGCGGGAACGAGGCAGTAGGACGTATAGCAGGTGCATCTGAAGGCAGCGTATCTGTGTCGCTCGATTATGGACAATCAGCGGCATCAGAAAAATGGTATCTGCAGACCCAGTATGGTGCGCGCTACTGGGCATTGACAAGGCAGTATCGCTCCTTCCTCTACATTGCAGGGCGGATGCCCATGCCTGTCAGGAGGTAGTGTGAAAAAAACAGGTAGCTTATCTAAAGCTTTAAAAACATACGCGGAAGACAGCCAAAAGCTGCGGGTAGGCATATTCGAAACAGCCACCTATGCCGGGGTAGAAGATGAACGACTACACGTTGCACAGGTCGCATTCTGGAACGAATACGGCGTAGAAATTGAAGTGCCAGAACGGCAGATTACTATCTATCGCCTGATTAACCAAAAGGGCGGCGAATTTAAGCGTAACGGCCGTTTTGTCAGAAAAGCGGTATCTAATTTCGCCACCACACACACTTCTCCCGCCCATAAGATCAACATCCCGCCGCGCCCTTTTTTTCGCAGTACAGTCAGCGAAAATAAAGACAAATGGGTTGCCAGTCTGCCTAAGCTTGTTGAAAAGCAAGGCATCAATAAAGGCCTTAGTTTACTGGGCGAGGTGGTTAAGGGTGATTTGGTGGAGTCAATTATGACATGGACGACCCCACCGAATGCGATATCTACTATTAAGCTTAAAGGTAGAGACGCCCCTTTACGGGATACTATGCAGATGTCGCGTTCAATCGGTGTAGAGGTAAGCAGATATGATGAATCTTAGGGCAATGGCTAACGGTGTCATCACCGGCGTTAATCCCGACCAAAAAGCGGTTTTGAGGGTTAATACAGGTAATGCAGTAGATGAGGCAGGGCGAATCATACCCGCTTTTACGGAGGAGCCTATTTCAATCCAACTGCAGAGCATTTCCACGGCAGACCTTGAACACCTCAACCTGATTAACCAGCAAGGGCAGTTTATATACGCTTATGCCTCCGGACAGCTGGCAGTCATCCGGCGTGCACAAGGTAAAGGGGCTGAACGCGTTATTTTTACTGCTTATGGAGAAGAAGAGGCATCGGAATGGATGGTTAAACAGGTTGTTGAATCATATTACACATGGTGCAAGGTACTGCTATGGCGACAGTAACGCATGAACAGATTTTCCGAGAAGTCCGGGCTTATCTGCTCGGGCTTTTTTCATGCCCGCCAGAATCAGTCGTTCAGGGCTATCAGAACGATGCTCCTTTGCCCAAACAGGCGGTCGTGATGTCTATTCTGTTCGAACATGCTTTTGACTTTCCTGCGAGCTATTACGAGCCGGAAAAAGACAAAGCAACCGTTCAACAGTCAGTGGAAGTAACGATGCAAATAGATTTTTACGGCAATCAGGCAGGAGACAGAGCCCGAAAGCTGAGTAACTTATGGAAAAACCAGTACACAACCGCTCGTCTTACGTCCTGCCAGCCGCTGTACTGTAAAGACCCCATGCAGATGACTTTTATTAATGAGCAGTCCCGTTATGAAGAGCGCTGGACAGTCGAGTTGGCACTTCAATACAACCCCGAATTCGAGCATGAATTAATTTATTTGGATATGCCGGTAATTACCTTATCCAAACCAAAGGAATGATTATGTTATCTTCTATCCCTGCAAGTAATATCGTAACCGTTAACCCTGCAGTAATCGGTAGTGGCGGTTCCGCGCTGAGTTTGAACACCGTCGTGCTAAGCGATATCAGCCTGTATCCAGTCAGCCAATATGCTAGCGCTGCTGACGTGGGTAACGCTTTCGGGTACAGCAGCAGTCTGTACAAGTTTGCGCAATGCTATTTTGATGGCTACATAGGCTCAACGATTAAGCCTGCAAGCCTGTTTATCGCACGGTATAACAGAACTGATATCAGAGCCCGCCTTATAGGCGCCAGTGTTAAATCCCTTCAGTTAGATGACCTGCGAGCCATTAACGGAGGCATCACCTTAACCGTTGACGGTGTGATCACTAACGCAAACATTGATTTATCCAACGCAAACAGCTTCAGCGATGCGGCCGTTAAAATTTCCGCATCGCTGAAGACGGAAGTTAATTTTGATACTCAACTACAGGCTTTCGTCATCCAATCCTCTATTAGCGGTCGAGGCGCGTCTATTTCGTTTGCTGCCGGTACAGCGGCGGAGGCACTGAGACTAACGGAGAGTACAGGGGCTATTGCGGATAACGCTACTCTGGCCGACAGCCCTGATTCAGTTATGGAGCGCATTACCGGTTATACGTTAAATTTTGCGGTTATCACCACTGTAGGCGATGGCTTTGACATAGAAGCACAAAAGGCTTTGGCCATGTGGAATAGCAAACAGAACAACCGTTACTGGTATGTCTATTACGCGCAAGAGCCCACCGCCCTCATTGCCAATAACACTAATTGCTTTGGCACTTGGTTGAAAGAAAATGCTATTTCCGGAACAACGGCAATCTACGGCACGTTGGAACAGGCTGGGCTGGCCTGTGGTTATGCTGCCTCTATCAATTTCAGAGAGATGAATGGGCGCGCCACTATGGAATTTAAGCGGCAAAGCGGGATTGCTGCAACGGTTACATCACTGCAAGACGCAAATGCATTAGAAAGTAATGGCTATGCCTATTACGGGGCTTGGGCGACAGCAAATGAACGCTTTATCTTCTTCCGAAATACCATCGTTAGCGGTGATTTTGCATGGGTAGATAACTACCTGAATCAGGTGTACTTCAACTCTCAACTGCAACTGGCATTTATTAACATGCTTATCAGTTATAAGGCCGTACCTTATAACGACCACGGTAGAGCCATTCACCGCGCCGCAGCACAAGACCCTATTAACGAAATGCTGAATTTTGGTGGCATCCAATGTGGAGTCAATTTATCTGAGGCACAGAAATCACAAATTAACTATGAGGCAGGCTTTGATGCAGCACGCCAGATTGAAACCAGCGGATATTGTTTGCTGATTCAGCAGGCCACAGCTCAAGTTCGCGGACAGCGAGGTTCCCTGCCTTTAAAACTCTGGTACACCGACGGAGGCAGCGTTCATACGGTGAATCTGGCATCGATCAACGTTCAATAATCAAATTAGGGAACTTCTCCAAAAACACCCCAAAACCCCGTGCAAACTGTACGGGGTTTTATTTATTGGATAGGAATTAAATTAGGAATCAAATATGGAATATTTAAATGTTAATTTTCTTGGCTCTGAAATTGTGGTTATTGATTGTGATGGAGAGCCTTATGTAGCGATGCGTACTGTGGTTGATGGTATGGGATTAGCGTGGCAACCACAGCACAGAAAGTTAACATCTGATCAAAGGTGGGGTGTCATCAAAATGATGATGCCCACTAATGGCGACGCCCAAGAAGTCTGCTGCATTCCTTTACGAAAATTGTTTGGCTGGCTGATGTCTATTAGCGCTAATAAAGTTGCGGCAGATAAAAAGCAAACCATCATCCGCTATCAACAGGAATGCGACGATGTATTGTGGCAGTACTGGACCACCGGCATTGTCAATCGTGAAAAAATTTTGCAGGAAATGGAGCTGTTAAAAAAGCAGCAGGCTGAATCTGAGGCGCGGGGCAGCGCAGCGGGTAAGGCGCTAAACCAGCGCAAATTAGAAAAGCGCCAACTGGAAATGCAATTGGCCACAATCAATCAGCTCGACCTTTTTCAAAAAACAGCTTAACTGAAAGGGATTAAATTATGCCGATGGGACATAACCCACTAACCATCACCTCAGCCAACTCGGTGTTAATGCTGCGCTGTACCGGTGTATACGACAATTTTCTAAATATTAAAGGCTTTCAGGCAGATAACGCCTGGGGGTTTGGGGAAGCTAATATAGCTGAGACTCGCATGGGCGTGGATGGGCAGCAGTCACAGGGCTATACGCCACATGAAGTGGAATGGACACTGCATCTGGAAGCAAACAGCCCGTCAATTGAGCATATGGAAAATATCCGCAAGGATTTCAATGCCAATATGGAAACTCGCCCAATTGATATAGTCGTTGAGATTCCATCTATCAAAATACGTTACAGCGCGACTGGAGCCATGACAAAACTCACTGGCGGCGCTGCAGGGCAAAAGCTTCTTGCTGGTAGTCAGTATACCTTCAGATTAGTGTTGAACGGCGCAGAGGAGATTAACTGATGGCACGTAAAACCAAAGACATAACCATTGAGTCAGGTCGTGACGCGGGTAAATCATTTCGAATAACAGAAATGCCTATTCTTCAAGCCGATAAATGGGCGCAGCGCGCCATATTTGCTATTGCCAGAGCAGGTGTAGATACCAGCTCAATTAATATGAATGGCGGCATGCTGGAAATGGCCAGACTGGCATTAGATGTTGTGGGTAAGATTGACCCCGAAGTAGGTGGGGATTTGCTCGACGAACTACTGAGTTGTGTACAGATTATTCCTACGGGTGGTGTCCCACGCAGCCTTGTCATGGATAGCGATATCGAAGATATCAAAACACTGTTCGTGCTACGCAAAGAGGTGCTGGCCCTACATATTGATTTTTTAAAGAGCGGCAATTCCCCAGATATGAGCTAATGGCGGGGTTGCCCTTTCAGGATGGTGTGCTGGCTCAGACAGTCAACGTATCTTATTTGGCCAGTCAGGTAATGACTACCGGACTGGCCTCTTACGTAGAGCTGGACAGCGTACTAGGGCTTGAGGATGTACTGAATATCCTTGAGGTTTTTCAGGTTTCTGAACATAACAAAATGTTGGTAAATAAGTATGGCAACGAATATAGTTGAGCAGATGCTGATTGAGCTGGGTATAGACACTTCCAAATACCTAGCAGAAGCAGAAAAAACGACCAAAAAAAATCAGGAGCTTGAGAAATCCCTTGCTAACACTGAAAAGGCGTCGAAACAGGCCGGTAAATCTAACGAGGATCTGGCCAAAAAATACCATAACTCCATTACGCCAATTGCTAAAATGGGTCAGGAGATTGCCAAGGTAACAAAAGAACTTACCGGATTTTTTGCAATTATCATCGGCTCAACCGGCCTGTTTAAGCTGGCTAATGATGCAGCACGTGCCAATATGGAAGTATCTAAGCTCTCCGGACAATTGGGCATGAATACCCGTGGCATAACCGATTGGCAAAACGCTGCCGGTGCTTTCGGCGGCAGTGCCGAAGGTATGACAGCATCGCTCAGTAACATTAAACAGTCCATGAACGGGCTTGTTATGTTTGGTGACGCCAGCATGCTGCCTTACTTTAACGCACTGGGCGTTAATGTAGTAGATAATGCCGGTAAGATTCGTCAGTTAGATGATGTCATGCTGGACTTGGCGGACGCGTTCCAGAAAATGCCACGAGACCAAGCCTATACAATAGGCAAAAAAATGGGGTTTGATGATGGCACCATTAATGCTTTGGTTTCAGGCCGGAAAGAGCTACAGGAAATCTTAAACGTTCAGAAGCAGATGTATCATTCTGACCAAAAAGCCATCGCGCAAAGTAAGGAGCTTACCAAACAGCAAGCCATTTTAAGCGCCCACTGGCAAAGCATGAAGCAGCTTATTGGCGACGCGCTAACCCCAATTCTGATTGCACTAATTAGGGTCGTAAACGGCTTTTTTGAGCTTTTACAAAAGCATCAGAAAGTAATAAAAGGTGTCTTTCAAGTTGCCGCTATCATTATCGGCATGCTGCTGATTCCTACGCTGTTAAGCGCTACACGTGTCCTGCTTGGATTTATAGCCCCGTTCACACCGCTATTAAGGGTTATCGGGGCTTTAGGTGCGGCCATTAGCCCTGTAATCGCACTGGTTACCGCCTTGGCCGCTGCCTTTGTGCTGTTGTACGACGATTACAAGACTTGGGCGAATGGCGGCAAATCTCTTTTTGACTGGACGTCTTTTGCAGCAGGCATCAAGGACAGCAAGATGTCTGTAGATACGTTACGCGAGGCGTTTGGCAATCTAGTCAGTGCTGTTAAAAACAATACTATACCGACCCTAAAAGGCTACGCTGAGATACTAGGCAAATTGGTTAGGGGTGATTTTAGCGGAGCGGCCAAGCAGGCTAAGCAGATGATTGACACCTACTCGGATATCGCTACGGGAATTGTGGCGGATGCTATGGGCGAGAAAAAACAGGACGTAGCAGGATTTATCGGGGAAAGTGTTTATAAATTGACGCACGGAGGTAAGGACTACTATGAGTATAACGGGACTGCTAAACCTGTAGAACAAAATGCCGTAACAGCTGGCAATTCTAGGCAGGTATTTAAAAATAAGAACTTTACTAAAGAAAAGGCAGAATCAATCGCCCGTGTCGCCAAAAACATAGGCGTAGACCCTAACGACCTAGCCGCTGTTATTTCGTTTGAAACGGGTGGAACATTCAATCCCAATATTCGCAATCCAAAATCTTCTGCTACAGGCCTAATTCAATTTATGGCCGGCTCCGGAGGTAAAAAAGGACTTTACTATGGTATGACGCGAGACCAATTCGGAGGCCTATCTTTTGATGAGCAAATGAAGTACGTCGAACGATATTTCAGGGAGCGTGGCTTTGATGGAAAGAAGAAGCGTGATGTTGCTGATACGTATACTGCAGTTGCAGGCTACGGTTACAGGAAAGGATCTAAGGCCTATGAGTTAAATAGCGTGTGGGATTCAGACGGTGACCACTATATTTCGAAAGGTGAAGCCGTTAAAAATCGATTTTTTAAAGCTCACCAACGCCAATATTTTGCCAATATCGTGAATAACGCCCAAAAAGCTCAGGATATGTCAAAAACGGCGTTTCAATTTCGGAATGAGGGCAGGGGTATAAAAAACGATAACCGTAAACATGTTAGTGTTAATATACAGAAAATAGAAATTAAAACATCTTCCAGTAGTGTAAGTGGCAACACCGTTGCAGCTGTTAAAGAAGCAAACAACTATATGTTTAATCAACTCGGGACTTCAATGACATGAAAAAGGTATTTTTAATTGCTCTGCTGATACCTTCACTGGCCATGGCGGCTAATTTTAAACAAGTTGTATCAGGTAAGAAGCTTACTCTTGTGAGTGCGACTTGTGCTGGTGTGTCTTTTTCGAAGGATGGCTCAATTGCGAATATGTATGGTGAGCAGGGAATAGAGTGCTCGCCCGCTTTGTCACTTCGTGCGAAGTGGCTCAATGAAAATACAGCTATGCTGGTAGAGAAAGTTCGGCAAAATAAAAACGCTCCTCCCCGCGTTTTTGTAATGCAGTTTCAATCACGGAACGGAAATAAAATCACTGTTAAGGATATATGGGCAGGCTGGGGAAATTATCCAGACGAGATTCTAAAATACACAATCGAGTAAAATATGATTTTGTAACATATTCAAGGATGCTCCAGTACTTTAACTTTATTTCTGTTTATTTTGTGTGGGAAAATAAATCAACCACTCCTAGGAGTGGTTTTTTGTTGACAATTAGCTTCTTACTAGGCATGATTGAAAAAGAGGTGTCGTAGCCTTGTTTGTAAGTCGCATCACGGCGGTTATCGTGTTTTTTTGTGCCTGTAAAATTTTCATGCCATTTTATATTATTGGTATGTATTTTTATTTTCATGGCCGAGAGGGTGGAGAATACAATACCCGAACGGGAAATAATCCCAGCCAACTTACAAGGCCTACGAACCTCTTGGCCGCCTATTAAGGCATTTCGTAAAATTGTAAGGAATCTATCATGAACTCTTTTCTAGTCCCTGTTTTTTCAGGTAGCTTTAATACTAAAACCGAACTTTTTTGTAACGCACGTGATTTGCATATAGCCTTGCAAGTTGGCAGGAAGTTTGCAACATGGATCACTGAGCGCATTAAAGAGTATGGATTTGTTGAAAATCAGGACTTTGTAGCTATTTCCCAAAATCGGGAAATAGGTTTTGGTAGAGGCAAAAAAGATTATCACCTTTCGCTAAACATGGCTAAAGAGTTGGCAATGGTCGAAAGGACAGAGGTGGGACGCGAAGTCCGTCGCTATTTTATTCAATGTGAACGCGAGCGTTATGATAGCAAGCACCAATTAGTTCTCAACAACCTCATAACGCAAGAACAGGCACAGCAAATTCAGTCAGCCGTAGAACAACGTAGTCAACGTACGGGTGAATCGTACCAAAAGATATACGCTGGGTTACATGCGTATTTGGAAATCGATAGTTATAAATCAATGCCCGTAGAGCATTTAACTGCCGCATTAAAATACTTGCAAAGCATACCCGATGCGCCTGAACTGTTTAAACCTGCTACTAATAATCAAACTTTGCTCAATCAAGATGGTAGATGGCTCGTCATCGTTAAAAATGCTACCGTCGAATACGTCAGAAACATTGATGGGTGCAACTGCGTGGATGCAGATGCATTTAGAAAACTTTTACGTCAGACTAAACAGCAAGCCGAGTATCTAATTGAGCTAGCTAAACGTATGAGAGTAGTACACGGCGAGTGCGCCACTTCAAGATTAGATGTTCCTATTGAAGAACTGCATCCTAAAGTTATCATTTGATTTTGTAACAGATTCAAGCCAGCTAACTAGCTGGCTTTTTTATAACGGTATTGCTAGGTGCTGTTAAAGTAAATATAATATATTTACAAATAGCAAACGGAGTGAGCGTGATTGATGGATTTGAATGGAATAATGACAAAGCCGCGTTGAATCTAAAAAAGCACGGTGTTTCTTTTGAGGAAGCCCTTACCGTATTTTGGGATGAGCACGGTTTAATCATTTCCGACCCTGAGCACTCCGAGAATGAAGACCGCTTTGTACTATTAGGGATGAGCGAAAACCTACGCGTTCTTGTGGTAATACATTGTGAGCGCGGTGAAAGTATACGGCTGATTTCGGCGAGAGTTGCTACCAAACGCGAGCGCAAACAGTATGAGGAATCTTTATGAAGAAAGAGTATGATTTTAGTAACGCCAAGCCTAATCCTTATGCTAGTCAACTAAAAAAAACAATTACTATTCGAATAGATGAAGAAAGTATCAGCTATTTTAAAGAGCTGGCTGAGGAAACAGGATTACCCTACCAATCGTTGATTAACTTATTTTTAAAGGATTGCGCCGCCAATAAGCGTAAGCCTGATATTAAGTGGAATAAATAGATATTACACTTTTACATAAGCTGCCCTTGGGCAGCTTTTTTATTGGAGGTTGTATACAGGGACAGGCTGGGAGACTCATCCTAAACAAATTCAAGAATGCACAAATAAAGATATTTGATTTTGTAACGCATTCAAAATGGCTACTGTCTAGTTAATTTTATTGACAAATATAATTAGTCTTGGCAAGATGTACTAATGTATAAAATTAAAAAAAACATAGTTAAACAACCACTTTGTTTTCTAGATCGTGGTTCTAGTCTCTTCTTTCTCAATGAAAGGAGCAACAAATGATGGGTAAGAAAAAATTAAAAATTTTAAATAAAACATTATCTTATGTTCTAAGCGATATTTCAAAAACATCAGAAAAGATTAACAACGCTCATGCTGTGTTTGATAAACAACTTGATGCAAATCTTAAGCGTCAAGAACAAGTGAGGGATATTTTAAAAAATGGGGCGGGATACTACAAACAATAGTAATGCACTTTACGATTTTATTTATATTGATAAAAACAGGCTTTATTCTCTCGTATCACAATTGAATGAAAAAGGTTTTCTTACTAAGCAAATTACCAGCCATAACGGTAGTGATACCTCATCTACCCAAAAAAATACTCAATCTGATAAAGGAGTTAAGGTAAAAGCAGTTGTGGCCGAAGTAAATTTGGGGGCGGATAACTCGTCTATACAAACAGAATCAAGTACCAGTGGAATTAATATACAAGATTTCTTTAACACAGAACATATTGCTCCTACATTTTTAATTAATAAACTTATTAAATCTGATTTAGTAACAAAAAAACTTAATAGCAGCTACGGAGATTTAATGTATTTATCTGGAAGTATCTCAATTAAAGATACTACTATAATGCAGAAAATATACGAGCCGCTGTCTGATCTTATTTTTAAAGGGTTTCAACAGGCCACAGACGGATCAACCGGCCTAGATATCAAAAGCGTTTTAGCAATGTTGAATAATATACCCCATATGATAAATTTTTCCATATGTACAAAAATGGGTAATGCTTGGTCAACTTTAAATAAAGATTATTTTCTTGTTGATTATCAAGATTTTATGTTAAAACATGGTATAAATTTGGCTAGAGAATGGCGGTGTCTTGCTATTTTGGATTCAAAGCCTTTAGACTTTAATGAAATACCGAGCACAGCAACAAAAGATTCGTTAGAAGCTATTTATGATGCTACGATGCCAATTCTTCAGCAAGCATTTGGCATGTCTCCTGAAACTTATGGCATCAGCCCAATCGCTATTTTCAGAGAACTAAACCGCTCAGATAAAAAGTAAACTTTTCTATCTCATTATTATACAAAGCCAGCTTATAGCTGGCTTTTTTATTGGAGGTTGTATGCTGCCGATTGAGGGTATGCCAAATGTACCAAATTTCAAAGGATTGAATGCTGCTGGCTCTAATGCCCTAATCAGCTTAGGGAGCGCTGCACTAATAAATGCCGTATTCGGCAATTACTGGGGGATATTCAATGAATACGGTATTCCGATACTGCTGGCGGATAACGTCATTTCTCTTAAATATAATAATTCGTCTAGGATCGCGCAGGCGCCAATTGAAAAAGGTTCTTTTGCCAGCTACAACAAAATAGCTAACCCCTATAAAGCTACTGTTCAGTTATCAAAAGGCACGGGCGGCACACTCATGCGGGGGGCTTTTCTTGGCCAGATTGAAACACTAGCCAACAGTACACTGTTATTCCATATCCTTACACCGGAATATGTTTATACCAACGCCTGTATTGTTGGCTACGACACTGCACGAGAGGCGTCGGACGGTGCGCAACTGATTAAGGTTAACCTTCATCTAGAAGAGGTCAGAGAAGTAACGGTTAAATACGATACCGAAGAGGTAAAAAACCCTGACGATGCTAAAACACAGGATGGCGGTGAAAAGCAGCCAGAGAGCGCGAACGAATCAATTCTTTATAAGGCTGGTGATATATCTGAGGATTTATTCAAATGGCTATTGTAACTATTCCTTTAAACGCTGCGCCTAACCAAACCGTTTCCTTTGTGATGGACAACAAACGCTGGTTAGTTACCCTGAACTCACGCCTCGGGAATTTATATGCCAGCATAGAAAATGACAGAGACGGAGTCATAATTAACAATCGTATTTGCTTAAATAAAACACCCCTTAGCAAAAATCTTGTGTTTATAGATACCGACGGTAGTCAAGACCCATTTTACACCGGCCTGAACAGCCGGTTTTTTTTGGTATATACAAATGAAACGTAAAGTAATTAAAGTCACCGTGACCCTGACAGGAAAGGATGACAAAGGCCAACAGATTGTATTTGCGGATGCATATAACCAGATAAGCGCAACAGGATTTCGGATAGCCTGCAATATCATGTTCGGGTATGGTGCGGTAATGCCAACAGCACAGATTCGCGTCTATGGGCTTGAGCTGGACAAAATGATCAAGCTTTTACGCGTTCGCTGGAACACACTGGGCGCCCTAATGAATCGCGTAAAAATAGAAGTTGGGAATGAGGGGGAGAAATTACTGCAAGAATTCGAGGGCAACATTACTTTCGCGTATCCGGATTTTTCTAATTCTCCGGATGTGTGCCTTGTAATTGAGTCTCAGGCCGCAGCTTTGGAAAATCAGAAGCCCGCCAACCCCTACGAACACAAAGGGGAAATAGATATAGCAGATATCTATCAGGCGATTTGCGAAGAAATGGGCTATCAGCTGGAAAACAACGGCGTATCAATAAAAACGAAAGACATCACCCTAAATGGCTCTAACCTGCACAAACTGCAAACACTTGAGCAAACCTTTCCAATTGATATGTACATAGAAAATAACCTGATAGCCATCACCCCTAAAGGCGGCAGTCGTAACATTAAAATCCCTGTCATCACACCGGCTACTGGGCTTATAGGCTACCCAACACCGGATATTCGCGGAGTGACCTTCAAATGCCTTTATGACCCATTACTGCGCTTTGGTGGTGTCTGCAAAATACAAGGTAGCGTCGTTGAAGTTTGTAACGGGGAGTGGCGGATTTATGGCATGTACAAATGCCTGGAAGCCAACCAGCCGGACGGCAACTGGTTCTGTGAGATAGCTGCAACATGGAGGGATAGCAAAGATGCCGCAATCGTTCGATAACAATAGCCCACTCAGTCATCTCAACATCAACCACTCTTTAGGCGGGGCGGCTGAATTTAACGCCCTCATTACTAACCTAATGTCCAAGATGCAGACAATTACGTTAGTAAAAGTGGTTGCTGTATCAGGAGGCGGAATAGCCCCCGTGGGAACAGTTGATGTTATGCCAATGGTGCAGATGCTCGATGGTGCAGATAATGTTTATTCTGCAGGGCGGATTTTCAGTGTGCCTTATTTCCGCCTGCAGGGCGGAGCAAATGCAATTATTTGTGACCCTGTGGTTGGAGATATTGGCCTGTGTGCTTTTGCCTCAAGAGACATTTCCATAGTCAAGCGTAATAAAGCAGAGTCCGCCCCGGGGAGCCGCAGGCAGTACGACTGGAATGACGGTTTATATATTGGAGGGTTCCTGAATGGCGTGCCTCAGCAATATATAGGTTTTTCAAATGGCGGTATCGTCATCCATTCACCAACAAGTATCACTTTAGAGGCACCTGCCATTAATCTGCAGGCTTCATCCGTAACCACCAAAACCGGCAGTTTTGCAGTTAATGCTAGTAAAACTGCACAATTTACCGGCGGGGCAGGAATCAGCTCTGATGGTGATGTTCAGGCGGGATCAGTTAGCTTGAAAAACCACACTCACAACGGTGTAGTAACAGGTGGTGGTAACACAGGAAAACCCAATTCATGAAAACATTATTTTTAATGCCCGGTATCTGGGATTTGGCTATAGACGCACGTGGCAACATCGCCATAGCAGAAAGCACCTACCAGCAGGCACAGGATATCGCCAGCGCTTGCCGCACCATACAAAAAGATTTGTATTTCAACCAGAGTGAAGGCATACCTTATTTAACTCAGATTTTGGGTAACGGGCGCTACCCGCTGGCGTTATATCGAAAGTATTTACAGGATGCTGCCCTGAGTGTGCCGGGAGTGGTGAGCGCGCTGCCAGAATTGCAGTTAGATAATGACCGCATCCTACGCGGGCAAATTAAATTTACCAATAGCGATAATCAAACGGGGGTAGTTGGGCTATGAGCATTCCTCAACTGCAGATAACAGACGATGGCATTGTGGCGCCCAATACCGATGAAGTAATTAGCGGCTTGTGGGAGATGTTTAAAGGTGCCTTTGGTAAAGATTTAAATACCGCCATGAATACACCACAGGGGCAGCTTGTTACCTCACTGGCAGCCATTATCACAGATGAACGTAACCAAATGATCGCGCTGCTAAACCAGTTTGACCCGCGTTATGCTCAGGGTATCTGGCAAGACGGGATTGGCTATGTGTATTTCATGACCCGCAAAAAAGCCACCCATTCCAGTGTTGATTTGGTGCTGACGGGCTTAGCTGGAACCGGCATAGCCGCGGGAACAATATTCAATGATGACAATAATCAGGAATGGAAAATAACGCACGATGCCGTAATAGGTGGGGAGGGTACAGTAACCGCGCATGCTTTGTGTGTACTGGCCGGTAATATTAGCGCCGCTCCAAACACCATAACGTCCATACCGAAGGCTATTGCCGGTTTAGATCGCATCACCAATCCCTATGCTGCCGTTGCTGGTGTTGATGAAGAAGCACGGCGAGATTTTGAAACACGGCGACGGGCATCCGTAGCGATTAACAGTAAAAATACCAACGCTGCAACTTATGGCGCGGTGGCGAATTTACCGGACGTAAAGGATGTCTACGTTATAGACAATCCATCAGATGAAACCATAACTGTCGGTGCAACTAATTACCCAGTTATTCGTAACAGTATTCTTGTTTCCATAGTTGGAGGAGATGATGAAGTGATAGCGCGCACCATACTGAACAAGGCCGGTACTGGTTGCTCTTTCAATGGTAATACCGAATGCACTATCAGTGACACGGAAAACTTTCCAACAAGGCCGCCATCCTACGTCATTAAGTTTCTCAGGCCGGATTTTGTGCCTGTGTTTTTCCAAATAAATGTAGAGGATAAAGATGCTTTAACTTTTCAGGATAGTGAGGCAATAAAAACAGCTATTATCAAAGCTTTCTCCACTGGCGCAGCAAAGGCCACCATAGGGCAACCCGTTATTGCCTCTCGGTTCATTTGTCCCGTTGCATCTGCAGTATCGAACGTGAGTATTGTTTCGTTACGCATAAGCTATGATGGCAAAAAATGGGTGGACAAACTCGATATAGGGGTTGATGAATTCCCGACAACAACCGTTTACCAGATAAAAATCCTATGAAAAATATTCAAGATACCTTGATGTCACAATATGCAAATAGTCCCATAATTTGCAACCTGATAGACAGCATGAATGAATGCATAGATCCTTCTGAATCCATAAATGATTTTTACAAATTTGCTTTTAACATTAAAACGGCAAAAGGTTTTGGTTTAGACATATGGGGGCGCATCGTCGGTGTTAACCGCGGTATCAATATTCCTCCGGGAGACATTGACGTTTTTGGCTTTAAAACTAAGCCTCAGTCATTCAAACCCTTTAACAGTCACCCGTTCAGTGCTGCCGGAGCCGGATTCAATGCATATAGGCTGTCTGATGAGCGGTTTAGGCTGTTGATTATGCTCAAAGCTGCATCAAACATACTGTCAGTAACGGCGCCGAATATAAACACATATCTGCGCATGGTATTCCCAAATAAAAGGGCGTATTTCCTGATCACCGGCCACATGAAAGGCCGGTATTTTTTTGAGTTTATTCCTAACAGCTTTGAGCGGCACATTATTTATAACCTTGGCTTATTACCACGCCCCAGTGGCGTATTGATTGATTACCGCGAATCCCCTCCAAAGGGGATTTTTGGTTTTTCCGGGACAGGTTTTCAGCCTTTTAATCAAGGATGTTTTGCATCATGAGTAAAAACCCAACGCTAATTCCCCAGGCATTTGCAAATAACGGTAGTAAAAACACCATACAGAACACTAGGCAGCCCGGACAGGATATGGAAGATGCCACATGGAGTGATGGTTTCCCAAATGTCACCATGCAGCCCGTTGAGTCCGGCGGCCTACCTCCTAAGGGTATGGACTTCAATGGCATATTTAATACCTTATCCGAATCGATTGTTTATTTGCAAAAAGGTGGGCTGTTTTATTTTGACAAGGCCTATGCCAATGCGTTTGACGGTTATCAGACTGGCGCCATACTAATGTCCGATGACAATACACGGCTGTTTGTTTCAACCATAGATAAGAACAGCAACGACCCCAATCAGAAAATGACAGGATGGGAAATACTGGCCGGAGTAGGAATAAATGCTGCTACCGCGTCAAAGTTACTGAATGGGCGCAAAATTGGCGGTGTACTTTTTGATGGCTCTCAGGATATTGATTTGCCCGGCGTAAATAAAGCCGGAACGCAGGATACATCGGGCAATGCGGCGACGGCCACTTGGGCAGCACAGATAGCAGCACACACCATCGGCGGGGTGATGTTTAACGGCAAAGGCGATATCGATTTGCCGGGCGTGAATAAAGCAGGCAATCAGGACACCTCTGGCAACGCAGCCACCGCAACAAAACTTAAAACAGCACGATTGATAGATGGTGTGCCTTTTGATGGTAGCAAAGACATCAATCTTACTCCCGCAGGCGCTATTCAGTATTTTGCTCAAGCTTCAGCCCCTGCCGGCTGGTTAAAAGCTAACGGCGCAGCAGTATCCCGCAAAGATTATGCGAATTTGTTTGCCGCAATAGGTACGACGTACGGAGCCGGTGACGGTAATACAACATTTAATTTGCCGGATTTTAGGGGTGAATTTTTGCGCGGCTGGGATGATGGACGCGGAGCTGACAAAGGCCGTTCACTTGGCTCATGGCAGGATAGTGAAAATAAATCGCACCAGCATAGCGGTACTACCTCACCTAGCGGCAGCCACCAGCATACAGGTACTACGGATTGGAATGGGCAACATTCCCACCCTGTAGGCAAAACTGGTGGCGGTAACGGTTCACAGGCAGCCAAATCTTTTGCCGATTCAGGCGGGGAAATCGCTGCCGCTGGCAATCACGCGCACACATTTACTACCGGATGGAGTGGGGAGCATTCACACCCTTTCTGGACAGCGTGGGTTGGCGGTGCCGAATCAAGACCGCGTAACGTTGCAA
>NZ_JAFNPG010000002.1:395328-396234 GCF_026535815.1 Snodgrassella sp. B3088 | reverse complement strand
TACTTTGTAGGAATGACAACCGCCGATTTAGACCCAGTTGTAAAAAACGGGCATTATTTAATTCCTCGTCTTTGTATTGAATCCGATGAGCCTGAACATAAAAATGGCTTTATTGCACAATGGAATGATGGGCAATGGAAGTATATTGAAGACCATCGTGGGGAAGCTGTATACCTCAAGAAAACTGGCGAAAAGCAGACTATAACAGCCTTAGGCAAATTACCAAAAGATGTTACTACCCACGCTCCAAAACCCTTTACTGAGTGGTCAGAAGAGGCGGGCAGTTGGGTGGATGTAGCTAATTCTGATGAATTACGTCTTCAGGATAAAAAGGAAAAAGCAGGGGCGATTACCCGTAGCCAACTTTTAACGTCGACTGAACTGCGATTGGGTAAAAATAAAACGGAACTACTTGAAATAGCCGAGCGGGAGTTAGCTGGATCTCATTTAATCAAGGTAAGAAATGCGATATCTGAAGCACAGAGCTTTACGTTGGTAAATGACGATATCTGGGATTTTTTCACACAAGCGTTAAATATCAGTGCGGACAAGCTTTTCGCTTTATGGGAGGAGGCTAAGCTTAACCCCTAACTATTGGCCAAAATTAAATTTGAAAAAACACCCGCGTAAAGCGGTATTTTTATGGAGTTTACATGATATGAAAAAAGCATTTAAATGGTTGCATAAGGCACTGGACTGGGTGGTTGAGTTTCGGTTCCTGCCGGCGTGGTTTCAAAATTTTTTATTCGGTACCTGTACACGCGTANTTTTGCGGTGGTTTTTGCCTTGCATGGAAACGAAATGCTAAAGGAAGACCTTTACGAGAAATTTCAGCACCTGCACCCTGACGTTCTGGTTGCCGTCCTGTTCATCGTATCTGTTAGCCAGCTAAGCGCTGCTGTTTTT
>NZ_JAFNPG010000002.1:395173-395309 GCF_026535815.1 Snodgrassella sp. B3088 | reverse complement strand
CTGCTTGCTGATATGGGCATCCTTAATCTGGTTCTTGATTGCAGGGGCATTTATTGCCGCCTATCCGCCTTTGTCTACGGGTATGACTACTTATACCGTACTGGCCGTAGTGTGTGCGCTGGCGGGTAGAAATCTT
>NZ_JAFNPG010000002.1:394768-395035 GCF_026535815.1 Snodgrassella sp. B3088 | reverse complement strand
CACCGCGCCAAGGATGGCACAAAAGTTAATCAATGCAGTCTGTAGTAAGGCAGAAAAAATAATAGGAGATAAGGACGACAAGTAAACAGATAGTACATTTGATTAGATTACAAAATCAAAAGCCAGCTAAGTAGCTGGCATTTTTTATATGTGAAAGGGTTTGATATGTACAAATTAAGTAAGCGTTCTTTAACTAATCTTCAGGGCGTAAATACTAACCTTGTAAAGGTGGTTCAACGAGCCATTGAAATCGCCAAACAAGATTTC